>NZ_BDLQ01000031.1:70203-176561 GCF_002049255.1 Carboxydocella sp. ULO1
GGCGCCCAGCAAGCCGGGAGTTAACTGGAAGGGTTTACCGGAGCCTAAAGCCAAGCGCACAGTTGAGGGTGACCTGGGCATGCGTTATAGTGCCGAGGCCCTCTGGGAAGCAACCCCCAGGGCCCTGTTGCTAAAGCTATTTAGAGAAAAATGGCAGGAAGGTCAGGAATATGTACGGAAAGTACACCAGCAGCCTGATTATCTGCCGGTAAATGAACAGGAATGGGAGTGGGATACGCTGCTGGGCTACCTCTGTGCCCGCCTGGCCACTGAACGGCATGTGGGGCAGCTGGAAACAGTTTACACTCCTTTTGGGGCGACCTTTGTCCAGTATGGCAAGGATTTGACCCAAATCGGGCATGTCATCGGTACCGGCGGGGTGCTGGTCCATCATCCCCGGCCCCGGCGGATTCTGGAAGGAGTACTGTTTGAACCGGAACAGCCCATGTTGTTGAAACCCATGCAACCGCGCCTGTGGTTGGATCAGGAGTATATTCTGGCAGCGATGGGTCTGCTGGCTGAAATAGATGAAGAGGCGGCCATGACTATCATGACGGCCGGACTTAGAGAAATCTAGGAGGGGTAAGTGTGGAACTTGTAAACAAAAAGCTGGACTTAGAACAGTTTTGGGCTGAACGGCAGGAAGTATTGCAGTCCTGGCCTACCGGACGCGGAGTAGATCTGGAAGAAGCTATTGCCTATCATAAACAGTTACCGGCCAGCAAGGTGATGGCCAAAAAACTGGCTCAGGGCAAGCGGGAAGGAATTACCTTTGCCCAGCCCCGGGCCGGAGTAGCTCTCTTGCATGAACACATAGAGCTGTTGCGTTATTTACAGGACGAAGGCGGGGCGGATTTCCTGCCCACCACCATTGATTCCTATACCCGGCAAAACCGCTATAAAGAGGCGGAAACAGGAATCGAGGAGTCCCGGGCAGCAGGTCGCTCCATGCTCAATGGCTTTCCGGCAGTCAATTACGGGGTAGATGCCTGCCGTAAAGTGGTGGAAGCAGTGAATGTGCCGGTACAGGTTCGGCACGGTACTCCTGATGCCCGCTTGCTGGCGGAAATTACGCTGGCTGGAGGTTTTACCGATTTTGAGGGTGGCGGTATCAGCTATAATATTCCTTATTCCAAAGATATGCCGCTGGAAAAGTCTATCCGTTACTGGCAATATGTTGACCGCCTGGTGGGATATTATGAAGAAAATGGGGTCAGCATCAACCGGGAGCCTTTTGGGCCTTTAACCGGTACCCTGGTGCCTCCCAGTATATCCCATGCGGTGGCTATTATTGAAGCCTTACTGGCAGCCGAACAGGGGGTTATGAACCTGACCCTGGGCTATGGACAATGTGGTAACCTCTATCAGGATGTAGCGGCCATAAGGACCCTGGCCGAACTGGCAGAGGAATATCTGAACCGCTTTGGGTACAGTGGTCGGCAAATCACCACGGTGTTCCACCAGTGGATGGGCGGCTTCCCGCAAGATGAAAGCAAAGCCTTTGGTGTCATCTCCTGGGGCGCTGTTACTGCCGCCCTGGCCAGAGTTAATAAGGTAATTGTTAAGACTCCCCATGAGGCGATGGGAATTCCGACCAGGGAAGCCAATGCCGCCGGGCTCAAGGCCACCAAACAGGTACTGAACATGCTCAAGGATCAGAGTTTGCCCCTGACCAGTGAGCTGCAGCTGGAAATGGAGATGATTCGCAAGGAAACCCGGGCCATCCTGGACAAGACCCTGGAACTGGGAGAGGGAGACTGGGCCGTTGGGGCCGTACGGGCCTTCAAGGCCGGTGTAATAGATGTACCTTTTGCCCCCAGTCGCCACAATCTGGGCAAGATTTTGCCGGCCCGGGACAATCAGGGGGCGGTGCGTTTCCTGGATTTCGGCCAGTTGCCTTTTGATGCGGAAATCCGGGCCTTCCATCAGGAGAAAATTGCTGAACGGGGCCGTAAGGAAAATCGCCAGCCCAGTTTCCAGATGGTAATCGATGATATCTATGCCATTGGTAAAGGCATGCTGGTAGGCCGGCCCAGATAGAAAAGCGGAGGCGATGATAATGAAGATAATAGATGTTGTTTTTTCGGCAGGATTAACCGGATTCTTCTTTGATGACCAGAAAGCCATTAAAGCCGGAGCTCAGCCTGATGGCGGTACTTACCGGGGTCAACCTCTGACCCCGGGTTTTTCCGCTGTCCGGCAGCGGGGTGAATCCATTTCCATCATGTTAATGCTGGAAGATGGACAGATTGCTTTTGGCGATTGCGCTGCGGTACAGTATTCGGGAGCAGGGGGCCGGGATCCCCTTTTTCTGGCCAAAGATTTTATTCCTCTGCTGGAGGAAGAGGTAAAGCCCCGGTTGCTGGGTCGGGAACTGACCGCTTTTCGGCCCCTGGCCCAGGAATTTGACCATTTTATCCGTCCCAATGGGGAGAGACTGCATACTGCTCTGCGCTATGGTATTACCCAGGCCCTGCTGGATGCCGTAGCCAGAGCCCACAGGGAGACCATGGCGGAAACCATCGCCCGGGAATATGGGACTCAACTGGTTAACGCTCCTGTACCGATCTTTTGTCAGACGGGGGATGAAAGGCATAACAATGCCGATAAGGCCATTGTAAAAAGGGCTGATGTGCTCCCGCATGGACTGATCAATAACGTGGAGACCAAACTGGGCAAAAATGGAGAGCTGTTACTGGAATATGTAGAGTGGCTGCGGAAACGGGTAGAGGAATTAGGCCAACCCGGTTACCGTCCTGTTTTACATATTGATGTTTATGGCACCATTGGCCTGGCTTTTGGCCATGATACCAAACGGATGGCAGCTTACCTCAAGGAACTGGAGGCGGCAGCACGGCCCTTGCAGCTGCGCATTGAAGGGCCGATGGATATGGGCAATAAACCGGACCAGATGCGGGCCCTGAAGGACCTGAAACAGGAACTGACTGACACAGGCTGTACGGTGGAAATTGTGGCCGATGAATGGTGTAACACCCTGGAGGATATTATAGAATTCACCGATCACCAGTCAGCCCATATGGTGCAAATCAAAACACCGGACCTGGGAGGCATCAATAATACCATCGAAGCGGTCCTTTATGCCAAAGCCAGAGGTATGGGAGCCTATCTGGGCGGTACCTGTAATGAAACTGACCGTTCGGCTCAGGTCTGTGTGCACATCGCCCTGGCTACCAATCCCGATCAGATGCTGGCCAAACCCGGAATGGGAGTGGATGAAGGCCTGATGGTGGTGTATAATGAAATGGCCAGAACCCTGGCTATATTGAAAATGAAAGGGAAAATTTAGGTCAAGAATTTCGTGTAAAGGAGGAACGCCTGTGGGCAAGGTGGGCATAACCACCACGGTGCCGGTGGAAATAATTTACGCAGCAGGAGAGATACCAGTGGATCTCAACAATATCTTCATTACCAGCCCTGATCCCATGCAACTGGTGGAAGAGGCAGAAGTAGCCGGTTATCCCCGCAATTTGTGTGGCTGGATCAAGGGCATCTACAGCACCGTTCTGGCCAACCGGGAAATTGACCGGGTGATTGCTGTGACCCAGGGGGATTGTTCCAATACCCACGCTCTGATGGAGACCCTGCAGGTCCAGGGGATTAAAACCATACCTTTCGCCTTTCCCTACGATCGGGATCGGGACATGCTCAAACTGCAAATGGAAAAACTGATGGAGGCCCTGGGGGGAGTAACCTGGGACCAGGTCAATGCTACCAAACAGCGGCTGGACCGCATTCGCCGCAAGGTGGCAGAAATTGACCGTCTGACCTGGGAAGGCCAGCAGGTGAGCGGGTTTGAAAACCATCTTTTCCAGGTGTCCTGCAGTGACTTTAATGGGGATCCCGATACTTTTGAACAGCAAGTGGAAGCATTCCTGGCGGAAGTCCAGCACCACAAGGTGATTGAAGAGGATGTGCGCCTGGGCTATATCGGTGTACCCCCCATTTTCTCCGATATCTATCAATTTGTAGAGGAGCTGGGAGCCCGGGTGGTCTATAATGAGGTGCAAAGGCAGTTTGCCATGCCTTTTGCCACTGAGGATATCGTGGAGCAGTACCTGCTCTATACCTATCCCTATGATATTTTTGCAAGGCTGGAGGATATCAGTCGGGAAGTGGAACGGCGCAATCTGGATGGGATTATCCATTACACTCAGAGTTTTTGCTTCCGTCAGATTGAGGATATAATCATCCGGGAGAAGCTGGATATCCCTGTTTTGACTCTGGAAGGAGACAAACCGGGGCGGCTGGATGCGCGCAGTAAAATGCGGCTGGAGTCCTTTATCGAGATGTTGAGGTGAAATCGATGTTACTGGGACTGGATTTAGGCAGCCGGCAGGCTAAACTGGTGCTGGGCCCGCGGCAGGCAGGCTGGCAACCGGGGGAGCCTCTGCCGGAGTTGAGTTTTCACCGCTACGATACTATCCTCTTTTATCGCCAGTACGGCCGTAAAGTGGCAGAAGACCTGGCGGTGGATTTCGCTGCTCTGGATCTGCCGCAGTTTGAAGCCATTGTTTCCACCGGCTATGGGCGCAATACCGTAAAAATAGCTGGTGGTAAAACGATTCCGGAGCTGAAAGCCCACATGCTGGGAGCAATGGCTCAGACCGGGTTGCAGGATTTTACCCTGCTGGATTTAGGAGGCCAGGATAGTAAAGTCATCGCTGTCAGCCGGGGGAAAATGCGGGATTTTGTCACCAATGACAAGTGTGCGGCCAGCTCCGGCCGCTATCTGGAAAACATGGCAGCGGTTCTGGGCATTAGTCTGGAGGAACTGAGTCAGTATGCCGATAACCCGGTGGAGTTGAGTTCTACCTGTGCTGTTTTCGGGGAATCGGAATTGATTGGCCGGATTGTTGAGGGCTATTCCGTTGCCGAACTGGCGGCAGGAGTGAACTATACCATTTTCCGGCGGGTCCAGCCTATGCTAAAACCTTTGTTAGGGAAAGGTCCACTGGTTTTCACCGGCGGGGTGGCCTTTAACCGGGCCCTCGTTACTATTCTGGAGCGGGAGCTGGGGGTAGAGGTGGTTATTCCGCCGGAACCGCAGATGAATGGCGCTATTGGTTGCTGGGTGGAAGCCCAATTACAGACAGAGAAGGAGGTTAACTGATGAAGTTGACAGTGCTGGGCTGCTGGGGCCCCTATCCCCGGGCTGGTGGTGCCTGTTCCGGCTATCTGGTTCGCTCCGGGGACACAGCGATTCTGCTGGATTGTGGCAATGGCGTTTTCGGCCGTTTGCGGGAACATATGGACTTCTGGCAGCTGACGGCAGTAATCATTACCCACTGGCATCCTGACCACTGGGCTGATTTGCATTGTATAAGGCATGCTATCGCAGGTGCCATTCGGGAAGGGAGGCGGCCAGGACCGCTACCAGTGTATGCACCCGTCGAACCGGCGCAGTTGTTTGAGCAGTTTGCTGCCTACCAGGAAGCCTTGCAGCTGATAGCAATTCCGGCTGCCGGAGGGCAGGCCAGGGCCGGCCAGCTGGAACTGAAATTTTTCCCGGTCAGCCACAGTTTACCTGCTTATGCCGTGCGGCTGGAAGCTGAAGGCAAAAGCCTGGTCTATACCGGGGATGCCGCATACAGCGAGGAATTGGCTGAATTCAGCCGGGAATGCGGACTGTTGCTGGCTGAAGCCAGTCTGCAGGTAGAGCATGAAAGCAAAGGTCAGGAACTGGGCCATCTTAGCTCCCGCCAGGCCGGACAGCTGGCCCGGCAGGCTGGGGCAGGCTTCCTGCTGCTTACCCATCTCTGGCCGGAATTCAATGCTGCCCTGTCACTGAAAGAGGCCAGAGAAGTCTTTAGTGGCCGTCTGGATCTGGCCCGGGAAGGGCGGAGCTGGACGGTGGAGGGGAGGTAAGGTAAGGAAGATGAAGGAGATGCGCATCTTGTCTCCTACTGCTATTTTAGGCTATGGCTTTCCGGAGGAAAGTTTTCGCCGCGGGTTGGAGTATCGGCCCCACTTGATCGCTGTGGATGCCGGTTCCACTGATCCGGGACCCTATTATCTTGGGGCAGGGGTATCCTTTACTGACCGGCGGGCGGTTAAGCGTGACCTGAAGCTGATGCTGACAGCCGGGCTGGCAGCCGGGGTTCCAGTGGTGGTGGGCACTGCGGGCGGTTCCGGAGCCACTCCCCATCTGGAGTGGACAGTGGATATCGTCCGGGAAATTGCCCGCGAAGAAGGTTTGCGTTTTCGGCTGGCAGTAATCGGTGCTGAACAGAGCCGGGAACAGGTTCAGACCTGGCTGGCAGCAGGGAAAATAACTCCTTTGCATCCGGCTCCTCCCTTAACTGCAGAAGCGGTGGCAGCCAGCAGCCATATAGTGGCACAGATGGGAACAGAGCCTTTCATTGCAGCCCTGGCAGCAGGGGCCCAGGTGATCATTGCTGGACGGGCCTATGACCCGGCGGTGTTTGCTGCTCTGGCCATCAAGGAGGGGTTTGATCCCGGCCTGGCCATCCATCTGGGTAAAATTCTGGAGTGTGCAGCCATCGCAGCTGTGCCGGGCAGTGGCAGTGACTGCATGTTCGGCTGGTTGCGGGAAGACCACTTTGAGGTAGAACCCTTGAGCCCGGAACGGCGCTGCAGCGTCACTTCTGTTGCGGCTCATACCCTGTACGAAAAAACCGATCCCTATCGCTTGCCAGGGCCAGGAGGAATACTGGATTTGACAGCTACCCGCTTCACCCAGGTCGGTGAACGGCGGGTACGGGTTACAGGGAGCAAACATAACCCGACTCCTTTGGCCTTCAAGCTGGAAGGGGCAAGGCAAATGGGCTACCGCACCGTTAGTATTGCCGGGGCCCGGGATCCCATTTTCATTGCGCGGCTGGATGAAATCCTGGCTGGAGTGCGGCAGCGGGTAAAGGATAATTTCCGCGATATACCCGGCAGTGAGTATTTCCTGCACTTTAATATCTATGGCCGCAATGGGGTAATGGGACCACTGGAGCCCACACCTACCATCACCTCCCATGAAATCGGGATAGTTATCGAAGCTGTAGCGCCAACCCAGGAGCTGGCCAATACCATTTGCGGTTTTGCCCGTTCCACCCTGTTGCATTACGGTTATGAAGGGCGGATTTCCACTGCCGGCAATCTGGCTTTTCCGTATAGCCCTTCCGATTTCAAGGCGGGTCCGGTTTACCAGTTCTCCCTCTACCATTTGGTGCAGGATGTAAGCTGGCAGGAACTGTTTCCCATTCACTATGAGGAAATCGGGGGTGGCGGCAATGGCTAAATACCGGTTGACCGAACTGGCCCGGGTGATCAGGAGCAAAAACTCCGGCCCCTATGAACTGACCCTGGATATTATGTTCAAGGATGAGGAAACCTATCAGAAAGTGAAAGCCTCCCGATTTTTTACTCCGGAGCTCTTCGCTCGCCTGTACGGGGTTAAACAGGAGGATATCATCGCCTTTGTAGAATTTGACCCGGCAGCAGCCATCAAATGCACCCTCAAGCGCCCCCTGGCTTCGGGGGACCTGGGAGAAACCGATGTCTACGGGGCCCAGCAGCATGGGCCTTTGCTGGAATTGGAACTGAATCTGGACTAGAAAAACAAGCCCTCAGGTAGCCTGGCTAACCTGAGGGCGAATTACTATTTATCTTTTACCAAAAAAGTAGATGGGTTCAGGGAGGCCATAAACTGACATTCCCTTATCCAGTCTGTCTTGACCCTTTTTGAAAGTATGGGTGCGTACATAGAGGTTTTCAGCCGTTTTGCCAGTACCTGGCATTATCTTCTTCCAGAGGTCGGAAGGAGCACCGGTATGGCACTTGGCGCAGAGATCTTCCGGCTTGGTTCTTAAGCTGCCGGCCACTTTATCGCGCTTATGCGGGTTATGACAGGTGGTACAGGTAATATTCATCATAGTGGTTTGATAATGTTTGGACTGAATAAAACCTTGATATTGTTGATGGTGCTTGTTCTCTTCATATACTCCGGCTGTGACGGACTTATCATCCACGATAAAGAGGTTTTGCAAATCTCCGGTGTAAGGAGCACTGGCTGGATCTTCAGGTTGAACACCGGGGATAATTACTTCTTCGGGATACCACTTTGTCCAATCATCCCATGGTTTCCAGGAAGTATTAAGGGTAGGAGCGGGGAAATCTTCCCTGGGTTTGCCCTGTCTGGATTTATACTTATCGTTTTCCAGTCTGATGTGGCAGTAGCCGCAGATTCTGGCCTGTTCCTGTTTTGATGCTTTGGCCGGGTTGAAAATATCAGCTTTATTTGCGGTTACGACGTGGGCGGAACCAGGTCCATGGCAGGCTTCACAGCCAACATTCAGTTCAGCCCAGGCTACTTTGGTAGCGCTGGGATTAGCCTCATCATAGCTTAAGATTTTATAACCGGTGGAATGGCAGGTGATACATTGAGTGTCCCAGTCATTTGCATTTCCATAATTTTCCCATTTCCTGGTAACGGCGTTAAATTGTTTATTCATCAGCTGGTAACCGCCGGTTTGCGGGTTTTTAACCAGATAGCGCTGTTTCCAGCGGGAGCCAATGACCATGACCACATCATCAAAAGTGAAGGGGGTTTTAGTGGCATTCCCGATAGTCGGACCCTGGTTGCCAGCGTCGTCATAAGTCCAGCTTAACACAGCGTCGCGCAGGATACCTTGTTCTTTGGGTTGAATCATTTTGCTATGGTAGGTTTCCTGCCAGCCTTGATAATAAGCGGTATGACACTGACCACAGCGTTTGGAACCGACGTATTGCCGGGCAGCCAGCGGAACCGGTTTAGGAGGTTGAGGCTTTACTGCAACTGTTCTTAATTTGGCAATTTGCTGTAAAAGATTTTCAGCCTCATTCTTTTTCATGATTGACTGGAGATTGAGGGTGTTGCCCTGTACCAGCCCCTTTTTGACAAAAAGGGCAACTGTGTATTTCATTTTTGCTGGTACTTTTCCTCTATCCTTATACTTTTTTAATAAGTTATCAGCTTCTTTGCCCAGTTTTTGCGCTTCCTGGGTCCAGCCCAGAGCATTTGCCAGGTAGAGATAAGCTTCACCCCGGGTAAGAGATGAATTTGGGCTGTTTACTTTCACTTTTACTTTCAGGATTTGATTTGCGCTGGCAGCGAAATCTTTTTCTTTATAAGCTGCTACAGTTGTTTTAGGTTGATTTGAAGTAGTTGATTTGGTTTGCGAGGTTGTTCCGGTTTTCACGTTCGTTGGCTGGCTAACAATTTTGTACCCGTTGGCTTTAAATTTTTGGCCGAAAGCATTCAGGGCTGGCAACTTACTGAGGTCATGGCAGTCAGCGCATGTCTTGCCGGTTGTTGAGGAAAACTTGGTACTGCCTGAAGCTCCGCTGAAGGCCAGCAAGGATGAGAGAACAAGGAAGAGTCCGATTAGAGCCGCTTTTTTGTTATGCATAACACCACTCCTCTCTGTTAATTTTTTGACAATTTTATTATTACAGACAATAGTAGCCAGGTCAATGCTTTTTACAGAAGTTAGAATTGAAAGAAAAAGTCGACATAATATTCATATGCTCACATTTATTTGTTTTTGCTTCTTTAATATAATATTATTAAGAAAATGAAGAGTATGAAGGTGAAAGGAATGGAAAGGGAAAAACTCGGCCGCTACCTGGCAGCAAAACCAAATATTCTATTTGCCTTTCTTTTTGGCTCCTGGGCCCGCGGGGATGCGCGGGAGGACAGTGATGTGGATATTGCTGTATATCTAAAAGATCGGGATTACGATATACTGGAATATTTGGACTGGAAAAGGGACCTGGAGGAGATTTGTGGTCGTACAGTGGATTTGGCTATCCTGAATGAGGCCACTCCTTTACTCAAATATCAGGTCTATCTGGATGGAGTATTGTTGTTCAGCAAGGACGATATCCTGGCCAGTAATTTCCTGGTCAGAGCCTTGTTCGAATATGAGGATATGCGGCCTTATCTGGAATTGACATACAAACGCATGATAGATCGGGTACGTCAGGAGGTGAAAGGAAATGGTGAGACGTGAAGTGTTAGCGAAACGGCTGGAGCAACTTAATTTGTCAATCGAAAAAATCAATAGATATCGACATCTGACAGAAGAAGAATTTTTAGCCGACGAAATTGCGCAGGATGTGGTTGAGTACAACTTGTTTATTGCCATCAATATGATTGTGGACATGGCTACGCACATAGTTGTTGATAACAATATGGGTCGCCCGCAAAAAATGGCGGACGCTTTTGATATTTTGTACCGTGAAAAACTTATTAGTAAACAGCAAAAAGATATATTTCAAAAGATGGTAGGATTTCGTAATATTCTTTCTCATGAGTATTTAAAAATAGACAAAAAAATTGTATTTGCGATAATGAAAAAGCATCTTGATGATTTCAAAAATTTTATTTTAATGGTAAATGAAAATTTTATGCCCAAACAGGAGCTCTAAGGGAGTGACCACAAATGGCTGTTCTGCCCATGTATGAATACTTGATGTATGCCGCCTATTTTGCCCCCCGGGGCAAACAGCGCCTGCTGAACCTGGGCAACAATATCGGGCAGCGGTACTTGAGCCCGGAGGACCGCATTATAGGTTTGATCGGGGATGCCGGGGCTGGCAAATCCCTCTTGATTCGCGGCATGTTTCCTGGCCTGGAACTGACCAATGATGATGATGGCATCAATGTGCGGCCTTTGCCTCTGATCAGGGACTGGGAGCAAGGGCATTTTCGCACCCGAACCTATCATCTGGATGTTCGGTTTGAGACTGCTTTTACCCAGCTCTGGCAAATTGCTGAAGCGGTGAAAGCGGCAGTACGGGCCGGTCGGCGGGTGGTAATCGAGCATTTTGATCTGCTGTATCAGGCACTGGGGTTTAATGCGGAAATCCTGATCGGGGTTGGGGAGGAAGTGATTGTTACCCGCCCGGGAGTTTTTGGACCCTATCCCCAGGATATAGCCAAAATCGTTTTCCGTTCACTGAAATACCGGAAGATGGCCCACAGCGCCGAGGACCTGGTGGCTATGGTGCTGGAGGAAATGGGGCTCAAAAAACCGGAAGTACATAGTGATATCAAACACGGCTTTGTCCTGGAATTTGCGGAAAAACCCAATATCGACCTGGCAGAGGTGGAAAGAAAAGTTAATGAACTGATTGCCAAAGACCTGCCAATTTGTTATCATGGTGAAGATCACATCAAGGTAGGAGAGGAAGTGCGGGAATGTACCGGGCCGCGCATTCACATGAAACGCACCGGGGAAATTCAGGGTTTCCATTTATTGAAGGAATTTAGATGGGACCCTGTGCGCAAGCTGTATGTAGTAGCAGGTCTGGTGGGACGGCGGGAAGAAAATCCCTTTGCCCGCACCTACCTGGACGAGTTTATGATCATTCCCTTAGAAGAAGCGCGGGAATGGGATAAAGGATAGGAGGATGTCCATGGAACAATTGCTCTGGCAGCGGGTGGATGGCAGAAAACCCGATGATTTGCGACCACTGAAAATCACCCGCAACTATATCAAACATGCGGAAGGTTCAGTCCTGGTAGAACTGGGAGATACCAGGGTGATTTGTACCTGTACAGTAGAGGATAAAGTACCTCCCTTTCAGAAGGGAACAGGCAAAGGCTGGATTACAGCCGAGTATGCCATGTTGCCGCGGGCTACTCATCAGCGCAGCCAGCGGGAAGCGGTCAAAGGCCGCATCGGCGGGCGGACTTATGAGATCCAGCGCCTGATCGGCCGGGCCCTGCGAGCGGTGGTGGACCTGGATTTGCTGGGTGAACGGACCCTGACCCTGGATTGTGATGTGATTCAGGCCGATGGGGGAACCAGGACCGCTTCTATCACCGGTGCCTTTATCGCCCTGGCTGATGCCCTGCAGGGTCTGGTAGAGGCAGGCACTTTGCCTGGTCTGCCTTTGCGGGATTATCTGGCAGCCGTCAGTGTGGGCAAGGTGGAAGATCGGCTGCTGCTGGATTTGTGCTATGAAGAGGACAGCCGGGCCCAGGTGGATATGAATGTGGTAATGACCGGCCAGGGCTTACTGGTGGAAGTACAGGGCACAGCGGAGGATACCGCTTTTCCCCGGGAGGAATTGGACGCACTGCTGGATTTAGCCAGCAAGGGGATTGCGGAAATGGTGGCTTACCAAAAACAACTGGTGGTGTTAGGATAGTGGGTAAACTGGTGATCGCAACGGGAAACAAGGGAAAACTGGAGGAAATCAAGGCTTTGCTGGCAGGGACTGACTGGGAAATCAAAAGCCTGACCGATTTTCCCCATTTGCCGGAAGTGGTGGAAGATGAGCTGACTTTTGAGGGCAATGCTCGCAAAAAGGCCCTGGAAATAGCCAGGGCTACAGGTTGCTGGGCTCTGGCCGATGATTCCGGGCTGGAGGTGGCAGCTCTGGGGGGAGCGCCCGGCGTGCATTCGGCTCGCTATGCCGGTGAGGTTAAGGATGATGCCCGCAATAATGCCAAATTACTGGAAGAACTGGCGGGAGTGCCTTTTTCTGACCGGGAAGCCCGTTTTCGTTGTGTGATGGCTTTAGCCCATCCGGAACGCGGGGTAGTGGCAGTTACCGAGGGCAGCTGTCCTGGCATTATCCTCTGTGAAGCCAGAGGAGAAGGGGGCTTTGGTTATGATCCCCTCTTCTACCTGCCGGAAAAAGGCAAGACCATGGCTGAGCTGAGCCCGGATGAAAAAAATGCCGTCAGCCACCGGGGCCAGGCTTTGCGCAAAATGATAAGTGAACTGGAACGACTGGCCAGGGCAGGTGAGTAATTATGAAAATCCTGGTTTTCAGTGATACCCATGGTCGCTGGCAGTTATGCCGTGAGGTACTGGACAGGGAAGGCAGGGCTGATGCTATCCTGCATGCCGGGGATCATTATGATGATGCGATTGCCCTCAGCCAGGTAATCGAGGTGCCGGTGTACGGAGTGAAGGGAAACTGTGATTGGGCAGGGCCGGAGGAGAAAAAGCTGGTCCTTGCTGATGTACCCCTTTTGCTCCTGCATGGTCATCGTTATGGAGCCAAGTCAGGGCTGAGCTCCCTTTATTACAAGGGCCAGGAGGAAGGGGTAAGGATTGTAGTATTTGGCCACAGCCATATACCGGTTCAGGAGGATGACGGGCAAGTTTTGCTGTTCAACCCCGGCAGCCTGGCCAGACCGCGCACGGGTTCTCCTTATGGCAGCTATGGTCGCCTCTGGCTGGAGCAGGACGGGATACGAGTTGAAATTGTCGAATGGCGGCCCTGAGATTTTTCTGAAATTTATTTGCGTATCTTGACAGAATCATGTAAAATAAATATATGCCGTTTAAAGACTGGCTAAAAAACTACATAATCTTAAGGGGGAGCATTAGTTGATGAAAGCCACAGCCCAAAAAATAGAAAAGAACCTGGTACAACTGGATGTGGAAGTACCGGCTGAACGCTTCAGCCTGGCGCTGGATCAGGCCTATCGGAAACTGGTGAAAAAAGTGAATATCCCCGGCTTCCGGAAAGGAAAGGCGCCGCGGTTCATTTTTGAAAGATATTTTGGCAAGGAAAGCCTCTATAATGAAGCTCTGGATACCTTGCTGGCAGATGCCTATTTCCAGGCCGTTATGGAGACTGAAATTGAGCCCATTGACCGGCCACAGGTAGAACTGGTGCAGGCAGAAGAAGGTCAACCGCTGATCTTCAAGGCTACTGTTCAGGTAAAACCGGAAGTGGAACTGGGTCAGTATACTGAACTGGAAGTCAATAAGCCTGAAGTCAATGTAACCGATGAAGATGTGGAAAAGGAACTGGCCCAGCTGCAACAGCGCTATGCTAAAATCCAGACTGTGGAAGATGGCACTGTGGAAAAAGGCGATGTCGCTGTCATCGACTTTGAAGGCTTTATCGATGAGGAAGCTTTTGCTGGTGGCAAAGGGGAGGACTATCCCCTGGAAATCGGCTCTGGTACCTTTATTCCTGGCTTTGAGGAGCAGCTGATTGGGGCCCGGGTGGGCGAGACCAGAGATGTGAAAGTAACCTTCCCGCAGGAGTATCATGCCGAAAACCTGGCCGGTAAGGATGCCGTTTTCAAAGTTACTGTCAAGACCATCCGCCGCAAGGAATTGCTGCCTCTGGATGACGAATTTGCCAAAGATGTCAGTGAATTTAATACTCTGGAGGAATTAAAAGCTGACATTCGGAATAGACTATTGGAGACCGCAGAAAAGAATGCGGAAGCCTCTGTCCGCAGTCAGGTAGTGGAAAAGGCGGTTGCCAATGCCAAAGTGGAAATTCCGGCAGTGATGATTGAAAACCGCCTGGAAAACATGGTGCAGGATATGTCTGAGCGCCTGCAGCGGCAAGGTCTGACCATGGAAGACTATCTGCGTTACACTGGTTCCACTATCGAGCAGGTAAAGGCCGACCTGCGTCCGGAAGCGGAAAAATCTGTGCGCACCGATCTGGTTCTGGAAGCTATTGCCCGCAAGGAAGCTATTGATGCCACTGAGGAAGAAGTTACTGCTGAACTGGAAAAGCTGGCCAAAATTTATAACCAGGGTGTGGAAGAACTGCGCACAGCCTTTGAACGTTATGGCTCCATGGATGCGTTGAAAAATAGCATAGCTTTTGAAAAAACCATCAAGTTCCTGGTGGAAAAAGCCAAAATAGCTTAGGGTGGGAGGACAAGGCGGCTGTGTAATGCCGTCTTGTTTGCCCATTTACCCATTTAAGAGTAGAATGAGGTGATAACAAATGAGTTATTTGGTACCAATTGTGGTGGAACAGACTAATCGCGGTGAGCGCTCCTATGATATTTATTCCCGCTTGCTGAAAGACCGGATTATCTTCATTGGTGGTCCCATTGATGACCACATGGCCAACCTGGTCATTGCCCAGATGCTGTTCCTGGAAGCGGAAGATCCGGACAAGGACATTCATCTGTATATCAATTCCCCGGGTGGGGTTGTAACCGCTGGAATGGCAATTTATGATACCATGCAGTATATCAAACCCGATGTATCCACTATCTGCCTGGGCCAGGCAGCTTCCATGGGGGCTTTCCTGCTGGCTGCCGGGGCCAAAGGTAAGCGCTTCGCTTTGCCCCAGGCCCGGATCATGATCCATCAGCCCCTGGGCGGTGTACAGGGCCAGGCCACTGAGATTGAAATCCATGCCCGCGAGATTTTGCGCATGAAGCAGGTATTGAATGAATTGCTCTCCCATCACACCGGCCAACCACTGGAGAAAATCGCTGTCGATACCGAAAGGGATTTCTTCATGTCAGCAGACCAGGCTAAACAGTACGGGATCATCGATGAGGTGATTACCCGTAAGAAGTAAACTTTGAGGTGATATTTTATGTACAAATATGATGACAAAGGCCAACTGAAGTGTTCCTTCTGCGGCAAGTTACAGGATCAGGTCAAGAAGCTGGTGGCTGGCCCCGGGGTATATATCTGTGATGAATGTATAGAACTGTGCAATGAAATCATCGAAGAGGAATTGCACGAGGAAACGGAATTCGAACTGGGTGATATCCCCAAACCCAGAGAGATCAAGGAGATCCTGGACCAGTATGTCATCGGTCAGGAGGAAGCCAAAAAAGCCCTGGCCGTGGCAGTCTATAACCACTACAAGCGCATCAATCTGGGAGGCAAAATTGATGATGTGGAACTGCAAAAGTCCAATATCATCATGATCGGCCCTACCGGTAGTGGTAAGACGTTGCTGGCTCAGACTCTGGCCCGGCTTCTCAATGTGCCTTTTGCCATTGCCGATGCGACCAGTTTGACGGAAGCCGGTTATGTGGGTGAGGATGTAGAGAACATTCTCCTCAAGCTGATCCAGAATGCCGATTATGATATCGAGCGGGCGGAAAAAGGGATTGTCTATATTGATGAAATCGATAAAATCGCCCGCAAGTCCGATAACCCCTCCATTACCCGGGATGTATCTGGAGAAGGGGTACAGCAGGCCCTGCTGAAAATTCTGGAGGGGACTACTGCCAGTGTGCCCCCGCAGGGAGGACGCAAACACCCCCATCAGGAATTCATTCAGCTGGACACTACCAATATCCTCTTTATCTGCGGTGGTGCCTTTGATGGTCTGGACAAAATCATTCAAAACCGGCTGGCCAAGAAAACCCTGGGCTTTGGGGCGGAAGTCAAGTCCCGGCAGGAGCGCAATATCGGTGAGCTGCTGCGGGAGATCCTGCCCGAGGATTTGCTCAAGTACGGTCTGATTCCGGAGTTTGTCGGGCGGCTGCCGGTGATTGTGACCCTGGATGCCCTGGATGAAGAGGCTCTCGTCCGCATCCTGACTGAGCCCAAGAATGCTCTGGTCAAGCAGTACCAGAAACTTTTCGAGCTGGATGGCATCGAGCTGGAGTTTCAGCCGGAAGCCCTGCGGGTAGTGGCTCAGGAGGCGCTCAAGCGCAATACCGGGGCCCGGGGCTTAAGGGCTATTATCGAGGACATCATGCTGGACATTATGTACGAGATTCCTTCCCGTGATGATATCGAGAAAGTTGTGATTACGGCCGACTGCATCCTGAAAAAAGAACAGCCCCTGATCATTACTGCCGAAAAGAAGAAAAAGAAAAAAGGCGTGACAGCCTAAAATAAAAGATAAAGGAGAAAACATATTAGTTGAAGTATAATATGTTTTCTCCTTTTATTTTTATATTTTTATATTCTGGCATAAATTAACATATGTAGATTTTTTGTGTATTTTTTGTAGATTTTTTGTTCACAGAAATTTCATTGACTAATAGAAGGGCTTCTAATACACTATAGTCGTACTACGATACATAGTAAAGGGGGAGGATGACCGTGCTAAAACGAGGGCTGGTACTAGTTGCCTTGCTGATAACCTTTTTCGGAAGCTTGACATCACCTGCTTTTGCCGATGGCAAAAAAGCTGGAGATGGTCATGAAGAAATGCCAGCAGTTCATGAGGAAAAGGAAGAACAGGGAGATATTCCGGTCAAATTTTTACTTGCTATTGCGGTTATAAATGGTCTGGCTATTACTACAGCAGCATATCTCAAATATACCAGGCAGGAGGTGGAAAAAGCATGAAAGGAGCAACCCTGAAAAAAATACTGCGCTTTGCCTGGTTTCCCGGTTTGTTGCAATGGCTGGTGCTGGGTGTGTTTACGGTAATAGTTTATCAATTGATCGCAGGGCCTGGTTCAGCTCATGACAATTTTGGCACTGCTATGACCTGGGTGCTGTGGTGGCCAGTGATTCCGCTGATATTCGTGATTTTTGGCCGTTTCTGGTGTGCTATTTGTCCCTTTGCCACCGTTAGTGACCTGGTGCAGAAAGTGGTAGGGGTAAATGGAAAAGTACCAAACTTCTTGAAGAAATATGGCATCTGGTTAATCGACCTCTTTTTTATTTTGATCACCTGGGCCGACCATGTCTGGGGGATTGTGGAGTCACCCCGGGGTTCGGGCATTTTATTGTTGCTGATCACCACCGGTGTAATTATAGCCGGTTCTTTCTGGGAACGGCGGACCTGGTGTCGTTATCTTTGCTTCCTGGGTGGACTAGCAGGGAACTACTCGCGAACTGGAGCTTTACAGCTGAGGGCCACACCGGAGATCTGCGCTAATTGTAAGACGCTGGCCTGCTACAAAGGGGGAGAAAAGGCTCCCGGTTGTCCTCTCTTTGAAGTGCCCCGGACGATGGAAACCAGTGCTACCTGTAATCTATGTGGCAACTGTATAAAGAATTGCCCCAATGATTCATTGCAGCTTTCCTGGCGGTTACCTACCAGTGAACTCTGGTTTATTCGCAAACCCCGGCTGGAAGAATCTTTCCTGGCGGTAGTAATTATGGGGATTGTGTTTGTCCAGAATGTGACCATGCTGGAAATCTGGCAGAAGTGGCAAAAGAGTCTGGAACACATTCTGGGAACAACTAACTATGGTGTTACCTTTACGGTGTTGTTCCTGATTGCCATGACTTTACCTGTGGCAGCTACCTGGCTGACTGGCAAACTAGCTGGTCTGTTTAACGGAGAAAGTGGCTGGCAAAACTTTGCCCGTTTCGGCTATGCCTTGATTCCACTGGATTTGGCCGGGCATGTGGCCCACAACCTGTTCCATATCCTAGCGGAAGGGAAAAATATCTGGTATACCTTCCTGGCGCTGTTTGGCCATGAAACCCATGGGGGATCTCCTGCTCTGGTAGGGAATGATACTATTCAAATCCTGCAATTCATTTTAATCGGTCTGGGCGCCATTGGTTCCCTTTATACCGCCTGGCGGATTGCCAGAACCAATTATGAACAGAAAGCTTTGGCCAGCTGGTTGCCTGTAAGCATACTAATTGCTATCCTGACAGCAATCAATATTTATCTCTTCATTTTACCCATGGCGATGCGTATGTAAAGACTAAAATCACCTCTGGCTGGTAATAATATCTAAGTAGACCAACCGGAGGTGATTTTTTATGAATTCCATTGGCATCAGTGGCATTGTAGGCTTGATTCAGCTTTTTTTTGCCATTGTGATCGGACTCTACTTTTTGAACTTGCTCAAGGCCCAGCAGGGCACCAAAATTGCGGTCAACCGGGAAAGCCGGAAGGAAATGGAGAAACTCCAGCAGCTCAGGCGCATATCCCTGACTGAACCCCTGGCGGAAAAAACCCGTCCAACCCGCTTCGAGGAAATCATCGGCCAGGAAGAAGGTTTAAAAGCTCTGCGGGCAGCTTTGTGCGGACCTAATCCCCAGCATGTTATCATCTATGGTCCGCCGGGGGTAGGGAAAACCGCAGCAGCGCGGCTGGTGCTGGAAGAAGCCAAACGCAATCCCCTTTCTCCCTTTGGACCGGAAGCTACCTTCACGGAACTGGATGCCACTATCGCCCGTTTTGATGAACGGGGGATTGCCGATCCCCTGATCGGCTCAGTCCATGACCCCATTTATCAGGGGGCAGGCCCCCTGGGCATGGCGGGTATTCCACAACCCAAGCCGGGGGCAGTAACCAAAGCCCACGGAGGGATTTTGTTTATTGACGAAATCGGAGAATTGCATCCGGTACAAATGAATAAATTGTTAAAAGTCCTGGAGGACCGCAAGGTTTTTCTGGAGTCAGCCTATTACAGTGCGGAAGATGGCAATATCCCTTCCCATATTCATGATATCTTCCAGAATGGACTGCCAGCGGATTTTCGTCTGGTGGGAGCCACTACCCGCCTGCCCCAGGAATTGCCTCCGGCTTTGCGTTCCCGCTGTATGGAGGTTTTTTTCCGGGCCCTGCTGCCTGAAGAAATAGGGGTCATAGCGGCCAACGCGGCAGAAAAAATCAAGATGCCTGTGGAAGCAGGGGCTGTGGATGTGATTAAAAAGTATGCCACCAATGGCCGGGAAGCGGTCAATATGGTGCAAATCGCTGCCGGTCTGGCTTTGACCGAAGGACGCAATCTGATTCGGGTGGCGGATGTGGAATGGGTGGTTAACAGCGGCCAGTACAGTCCCCGGCCGGAGAAAAAAATCCCCCTGGCGCCCCAGGTGGGTCTGGTCAATGGACTGGCTGTCTATGGACCGGGCATGGGTACCGTAGTGGAAGTGGAAGCCACGGTAATTCCCGTCACTCCGGGGACGGGGCGGGTGCTGATGACCGGTCTGGTGGAAGAAGAAGAACTGGGGGGCGGGGGCAAGACCCTGCGCCGCAAATCCATGGCCCGGGCTTCGGTGGATAATGTCCTTACTGTTCTTCGCCGTTACCTGGGGATTGAGGCCCTGGATTATGACATTCACCTCAATTTCCCCGGGGGCACTCCTATCGATGGACCTTCAGCCGGAATCAGTATCCTGACCGCCATTTATTCGGCAGTGCGCAATTTACCGGTAGACAACCGGGTAGCCATGACCGGAGAAGTCTCGTTAAGAGGCCTGGTGCGGCCAGTAGGTGGAATTGTGGCCAAAGTGGAAGCGGCCCGTCAGGCCGGGGCAGAAAAAGTGCTGATTCCCCAGGATAACTATCAACAGCTGCTGGCGGAAATCAAAGATATTGAAGTAATTCCCGTTAAACACATTTCCGAGGTCATCCGGCATGCTATCCTGGTGCGAGAAGAAAAAAGCCAGGGTCAAACCCTGGCGGCCATGTCATTGTAGTTTTACCCAGTACCAGCCGGTTTTGTCCGCAATTTGCTTGCCGTTGCTGCCAGTCATGCCGGCCAGCAACACCCGGTTGGCCTGGCCTAATAGTTCGGAAGGTATTTGCCATTCCAGTCCCTTTTCCTGCCAGTGAAAGGGGACTTTTTTTGTTGCCAGGTCGTACGCAGCAGTTGCCCAGAGGACCTTTGCAGTATCCCTTTCCAGCAGCAGATGGGCCAGAGGATGTTGATTTCGGTAAAGCCAGAGGTATAAACGATAGGAACTACTGCGTTCAGGGGTTCCATAGAGCTGTAAGTTAGCAGTCCAACCTGAGGCTGTGGGCTGGATGGCAAGGGCTTTGATATCCTGGCCCGGCTTTAACCGCATCCGGACATGATCCAGTTCACCATCGGGCATGCTAAAGGGCAACTGGTATTTGGACCAGGCCAAAAAGATTTCTGATGCCCGCAAGAATCCTTTTAAATATGGTCCCATCACCTGCAACTGGGAGCGGTGGGCGGACAGAGCCTGTTCCTTGGCGGTTTTGGCTTCATCATTTAACAGCAGCCTTTCCCAGTTAAATTCCGGTCCGACCAGGCGTGGAGGCGGTTCTGCCTCCCGGTTTGGTTCTGCTGCCCACAATGCCGGCCAGGCCACATGGTGGACCAGGTAGGTATGGCGCCTGACGGGCAGCTGTAATTCCTGCAGGGCTATTTCGGTAAAGGTGCCTACCGCCCAGTGGTCGGGATGCTCATCAGCCGGAGTCGGATAGAAGATATCCGTAGGTTGAAAAGCCCGAATTTCTGCCTGCAGGGACTGGAGCAGATTTTCTCCTGTATAACTCAGACCGGGCTGTCTGGCCTGGGGATAGGGGACTTTATCGGTACGCACTCCGCCGCTGAGCCGGGGTTTTTGCCAGGATTGTTCCCAGAGGAAACGCAGGCCTCCATCAGGAAAACCCAGGTAGACGGCTTGCTGGTCAGGTTTAAGACCCAGGCGGGTCAGTCCTTGCCTGCTTTCCTGCCACCTCTGCAGGCCGAGACGGAAAAAATCAGCTGCAGTCGGTTCTATTTTACCGCTGCTGTGTTCACAGGCCAGTTTAAAACTGTCGCCCATAGTTACCACGATTACTTTGACGGGCAGGCCCTGGGCGTGAGCCATCGCCAGCAACCCCCCGGTGGCCAGCACCTCATCATCAGGATGAGGTGCGATCACCAGCAGGCGCTGGTTTGGATTAAGCTGCAGGGGCGTATAACCGACCTGTTCTGATTTGAACAGAGCAGCAGCGGTGAAAATAACCTGGGGTTGCCACCACCAGAGCAGGCTGCTGACAGCAGTAGCCAGTAGAAAAAGCAAGAGGGGATATTTCAAGCGGTAATTGACCATTGTTAGCCCTCCCTTACAAGGGCTATTATATCATATCAGGCCGATTTTGTGGGCAAGAGGCTGAAAGAGTCTGGTGACAAATTGATCCAGATTAGGTAAAGGTAGTGCCAGAGCTGCCAGCATTAATAAGCCAATTCCGCTTAACCAGAGCAGGCTGAGCAGGATTTTTGCGGTACGGGAACTTTCCTGTTGCCAGAAACGAAAAACTGCAGGTAAGCTGGCAGCCAGAATCGCCAAAAAACTGAACCAGAGCAGTGCACTGGGGGTCATCTCGTTTCCTCCCTTGTAAAGGATTGACTGGTAAGGCCGATATTTTCCAGATTGACATTGACCTGAATCAGGATCTGGCTGCTGGCAATCAGGTCAGGCCAGTTCTTTTCATATTGATGCCAGAGGTGATGCTGCTGGCGATGGAAGGTTTTGCCCAGGCCCAGCGGGTCAACCTGCCAGTGTTTGAATTTGTTAATGGTGCTGTTGAGGCGGATGGTCAAATCCCGGGCCAATAATTTTTCCACTTTTTTATAAGCTTCAGGGTTAGCTAAATTGATATGGGTTTGTTGTTCTGTTAAATTGGCTTTTAGTCTGATCTTAAGTTTAAAGGTTAAGGGCCGGGATTTGACCAGTTCCTTGCTGCATTCGGCCAGGCGAATCTGTACTGTTAATTTCTTATTGTTTCTCAGGTCAATGGTGATTGCCCCGTTTTTGATTTCATTGATCAACCACATATAAGCCCGCATTTCATTGACCGATAAAAACCCTTTCAGTCGAGAATTGTCAAAAACAGCCAGTCCCCCGAAAACAGGATTCTGTCCTTTCAATTCCAGTAAACCCAGGACCGGAGTTATTTCCGGATCGATCCATTGATTAATGAACTGATATAGTCTGAGGCTATAGCCACCGGAAGTGGTAGCCAGAAACCCGATTTGCTGGGCCATGGAAGTTTCAAATTGCGGTCTGGCAGCCAGAAATCTGGCTGCTGAACCTTTAGTAACAAAAAGCCAGACATTTTCCCGGATTTCCGGGTAACGGGTGAAAAAATCCAGCAGTTTGCCCGGATTTTCTCTGGCCAGATCTTCGTTAATCAAAACCGCAATAACATGCCCCCAGTAGAGTTCCCGGGATACCGAGAGGGATAAATTGCGGGCCGCAGCAAAAATCGTTTCCCCACTGCTGGAAACCAGGATCCGGCGCTGGGTTGGGGCTACTTCCCCGGCACTTTGTTCAGGTTTTATTACTTCTGCCGTCAGGCGCAGGGTGTTACCGGGGCCGGGGTCGATGGCCAGGCCCAGTGCTACTGCGCGGCGGTTTAATTCTTTAATACTCCAGCAGCCACTATTAAAAAGCAGCAGAAAAATCAGGAGGGGAAAGAGCAGTTTACGGCCTGCCAGCCATAACAGCAAACAAAAGGGAATGACAAAACCAAAGGTCAGCAGGGTATAGACTGGCCAGATGCCACCCAGAAAGGCAACCAGCTGGGAAATATTATCATAGAGAAAATAATTGGATGCGACCATTAGAGGTAATAGCAGCAAACCAATAGTTACTTCCCGGCTTTTGAGATTAAAAATATCCTTGATAGCAAAACAGGTCAACCAGTACCAGATTGCCAGTTTAACGAATACTGTAAGAATCCAGAAGGAAAGAAAAAGGGATTCCAGTCTTTCCAGAAAATTAAAAAGGGAAATTACCCTGGCTCCACTCAAAGTTGGGAAAACCAGTTTACGGACATATAAGGGGCCGAAAATGGAAACAATCCCGATAACATTTATGGTAAACAAAAATCCACAGATGGCTATGATTCCATAGCCAATTTTTCGCCCCCGTCTTTGGGTTTGTTGATTACCATGATAGATGAGAAAAGATAGACAGACTATTTCCGCAAACCAGCTGGCAGGAGTAACTGCACCTTTCAGCACCGGTAAAAAGCCTCGATCCAGAAAGGGAAGCAGGTTACCAAACTGATAGTTAGGCAAAGCCAGGAGAGCTAAAATTACGAAAAATATAAAAGAAACAGGCAGAAAAATTTCTGCAGTCCGGGCCAGGGTCTGAATTCCCAGGTTCAGGCAGTAGAGAATAGGAACCAGAATGGTCAGGAAAAAAATCATTTTAGGCGTTTCCGGCATAAAGACCGCCACCAGAATGGTAGTAAATTCCTGAAAAACTTCAATGGTGACATGGAAAAACCAGAAAGCATAGCCAAGACCAATAAGCCAGCCCAGTTTGCCCCATGTCTGGCGCAGGATGCTCAGTAAATGTTGACCGGGATAATAAGATTGGAGTCTGACCTGGATTTCGGCCAGCAAGAAGCCGGCCAGAGTAGCCAGTACAGCAGATAACCAGCTGTCATTCAGGGCATGATGGGTGGTAATAGCCGGTACGAATAGAATAGATGTGGAAAAGATAGCGGAAACGCCCAGCAGAATCGCTTGCCAGGGAGTCATGTTTTTTGCCTCCTGTTAAACCAGATGGGTACCCGCAGAATAAAATCCTTCAGACCTTGAATATTAAGGGGGGCGATCGGTGACATATAGGGCTGTCCGAAAGAATGCAGGCTGGTAACATGCAGCACTATCATTATTACCCCAAGCATAATGCCATAAAGGCCAAGGATAGCTGCTAAAGCTAACATGGGGAAGCGCAAAAGCCGCATAGCGATAGCCAGGGGGTAATTGCCGGCAGCAAAGGATGCAATACCGGTAACTGCCACCATGATTACCATGGCAGGAGCTACCAGGCCAGCCTTTACCGCTGCTTCACCGATAACCAGAGCCCCGACAATACTGACAGCCTGACCCACGGCCCGGGGTAAGCGCACCCCGGCTTCCCGCAGGGCTTCGAAAGAAACTTCCATGATCAATGCCTGGACAAAGATGGGAAAAGGGACGCCTTCCCGTTGTTGCATAAAATTCAGGAGTAAAACAGTAGGCAGCATTTCCGGATGAAAGCTGATTACCGCCACAAAAAGGGAAGGCAACAGCAAGGACAAAAGCAAGGAAGCCAGACGAATAGTACGAATCAGTGAAGCAATGGGATAGCGTTCATAATAATCCTCATTGGCCTGCCAGAACTGGTTAAAGGTAGTGGGGATAATCAGCACAAAAGGAGTGCCGTCACATAAGATGGCCACCCTGCCCTCCAGCAAATTGGCTACCACCCGGTCAGGCCGTTCAGTATGGGCGATTTGGGGAAAGACACTGTATTTGTTATCTTCAATAAACTCCTCCAGATAACCTGACTCCAGGACGGTAGGCAATTTGATGGCCTGCAGGCGTTTTTTTACTTCCAGGACCAGATCGGTGCGGGTGGTGCTGGTCAGATAGATAACAGCGACTTTGGTCGGTGCCAGGTCACCGATTTCCATTAATTCCACTTTCAGGTCGACAGTATTGAGCCGGCGCCGAATCAGGCTGATATTGGTCAACAGATTTTCCACAAAACCTTCCCGGGGACCACGGACTACTGTTTCCGATTCCGGTTCAGTTACCTGACGATCAGGATAGCCTTTAACTTCCAGGCCATAACAGGAACGCTGGTTTTGCAATAAAAGCAAACAGCTACCATTGAGTAGGGCCGGAATGGCTTCCTGCCAGCTATCGTATTTTTCCAGAGCATGGATGGTCAGGAGGGATTCATAATTAATCATTTCCAGTTTGGGTAGATGCAGAAGAAGGGGAGCAAGAACCTGGTCACTGACGGTCTTTTTAGTGACCAGGGACTCAAAAAACACCAGGGCCCCTTTACCATGGCGGGTATGAAAGGTTCGGATTTGCAAATCGGAGCTGGGGCTGAAAAGATTTTCAAGGAATTTGATATTTTTTTCTAATAGAGTGGAAATTGTGGGATTTGCCATATCCTGCTCACCTCCCCCATTATTATGTACTGTTTGTTTGATGAAAAATCTTATGATAGAATATACTAACGATAGTGTCATAGGGGTTTGGAGGTGAAAATATGGCAGCTGCTGCCAGTAAAGAAAACAAGACACTACCATTGCTGCCTCTGCGCGGTATTCTGGTCTTTCCTCACATGGTCATTCATCTCGATGTGGGACGGGAAAAATCCATCAAAGCCATCGATGAGGCCATGACTCAGGAGCGCTTGATTTTCCTGACCACTCAAAAAGAAGCACAAAATGATAATCCCGGTCCGGAAGATGTTTATGCTATTGGAACCATTGCGGAAGTCAAGCAATTGCTCAAATTACCGGGAGGTACCATTCGGGTGCTGGTGGAAGGTCTGGCCCGGGCACGGATTCGAAAGTACATAGCGGAAGAACCATTCTTCCAGGTTGAAGTCGAAGAACATATGGATGAAGAAAGAAAAACCCCGGAAACTGAAGCCCTGATGCGTACTTTGCTCAACCAGTTTGAGCAATACGTTAAGATCAGTAAAAAAATTCCTCCGGAAACTCTGGCCGGACTGATCAATCTGGACGAACCTGGGCGTCTGGCGGATATCATTGCTTCCCACCTGAGTCTGAAGGTAGAAGAAAAGCAGGCTATCCTGGAAGCATTCTCCGTGGCAGAACGGCTGGAAAAACTCTGTGAAATCGTCGGCAAGGAACTGGAAATCGTGGAGCTGGAACGGCGCATCAATATCCGCGTCCGCAAACAGATGGAAAAGTCCCAGCGGGAGTACTATTTGCGGGAGCAAATCAAGGCCATCCAGAAGGAGCTGGGAGAAAAGGACGAACGGGTAGCAGAAAGTGAGGAATACCGGGAAAAGATCAAGGCCGCCAAAATGCCGAAAGAAGTAGAGGAAAAAGCCTTGAAAGAGGTAGAGCGGCTGGAAAAAATGCCTCCCATGGTGGCAGAGACCGCTGTGATTCGTACATATCTGGACTGGCTCCTGGCTATGCCCTGGGCCAAAGAAACCAGAGATCGCATTGACATCAAACGGGCAGAACAGATTCTGGATGAGGACCATTACGGCCTGGAAAAGGTCAAGGAGCGCATCCTTGAATATCTGGCTATTCGCAAACTGGCCAAGAAGATGAAAGGTCCTATTCTCTGTCTGGTAGGCCCGCCGGGGGTGGGCAAAACCTCCCTGGTCAAATCCATAGCCCGGGCGTTAGAGCGCAAATATATTCGCATGTCCCTGGGTGGGGTACGGGATGAAGCGGAAATCCGCGGCCATCGCCGCACCTATGTAGGCGCATTGCCTGGCCGCATCATTCAGGGTATCAAACAGGCAGGGTCCAAAAACCCAGTTTTCTGTCTGGACGAAATCGATAAAATGTCCATGGACTTTCGGGGAGACCCGTCGGCGGCTCTGCTGGAAGTGCTGGACCCGGAACAAAATGCTAATTTTGTCGATCACTACCTGGAAGTGCCCTTTGATTTATCCAAGGTGATGTTTATCACTACTGCCAACAATCTGTATAGCATTCCGCGGCCTTTGCTGGACCGGATGGAAGTAATTCATGTCAGCGGTTATACCGAGGAGGAAAAAGTACAAATCGCCCTGCGTTATCTTTTGCCCAAGCAGGTCAAGGAACATGGGCTGAAACCGGAACAATTGCAGGTTTCGGAAAATGTTATCCGCCGCATCATCCGGCAGTATACCAAGGAGAGCGGGGTTCGCAACCTGGAACGGCAAGTGGCTGCTCTCTGCCGGAAAGCGGCCCGTCAGATTGTACAGGAAGAGGCAGAAACCGTCAAGGTCACGGTGCAGAATCTGGAGCAATACCTTGGTATTCCCCGTTTCCGCTATGGTACAGCGGAAAAGGCCAATGAAGTGGGAGTAGCTACCGGTCTGGCCTGGACGGAAGTAGGGGGAGACACCCTGGCCATTGAGGTTTCCCTGATGAAAGGAAAGGGCAAGCTCACCCTGACAGGCAAGCTGGGGGATGTCATGAAAGAGTCGGCCCAGGCAGGCTTTACCTATGTGCGCTCCCGGGCCGAACAGCTGGGAATTGACCCTGAATTCCACGAAAACACTGATATCCATATCCACGTACCGGAGGGAGCTATTCCCAAGGATGGGCCTTCGGCGGGGATTACCATGGCCACGGCCCTGGCTTCAGCTCTGCTCAACAAACCGGTGCGCTGTGATGTAGCCATGACGGGGGAAATTACCCTGCGGGGACGGGTTCTGCCCATAGGCGGGGTCAAGGAAAAAGTGCTGGCTGCCCACCGGGCCGGAATTACCACGGTAATTTTACCCAGCGAAAACAAGAAAGACCTGGAGGAAATTCCAGCGAATGTGCGCAAAAAGCTCAAGTTCGTCCTGGTTGACCATATGGACCAGGTCTTGAAAGAAGCCATAGTCTGGAATGAAACCGAAGCTCCCAGGTGTGGTGAGGAACAGCATGAAAATCATTAAGGCAGAATATACTGTTAGTGCAGTCAAAGCAGAACAATATCCTCAGGACGGCCGGCCGGAAATTGCCTTCGCCGGCCGTTCCAATGTGGGCAAATCTTCTCTTATCAATACCCTGGTGCAGAGAAAAAACCTGGCCCGTACCAGTTCCCAGCCGGGCAAAACCCAGACCATCAATTTTTATAGTGTCAATGACCTGCTTTACCTCGTGGATTTGCCCGGCTATGGTTTTGCCCGGGTTTCCAGGGCGGAACGGGAGCGCTGGGGACGTTTTATTGAAGCCTATCTCAATCAACGCCGGGAGCTGGTGGCAGTGGTGCTGCTGGTGGATATTCGCCATCCCCCTACCCGGGATGACGTGATGATGTATGACTGGCTCTGCTACTTCAACAAACCGACCCTGGTGGTAGCCACTAAGGCGGATAAAATCAGCCGGGGGCAATGGGCCAAACACCTGAAGATTATCAGGAATGAGCTGGGGTTAAAACCGGAACACCAGCTGCTGCCCTTTTCGGCAGAGACCAGGCAGGGTCGGGAAGAAGTATGGGACTGGCTGGCCCGGGCCGCAGGAATTACTGAGGAGAACGGAGGCTGAGGCATGCTGGAAATCGGTATTCTCCTGGTCAGTTTGGGAGTAATTTTGTTAGGAGCAGAGCTGTTCACCAACGGGGTGGAATGGCTGGGGAAACGATTAGGAATGAACGAAGGGGCGGTGGGCAGTATTCTGGCAGCGGTGGGGACGGCCCTGCCGGAAACCCTGGTACCCATTATAGCCATTCTCTTCAACGCTGGCCGGGAGGCTGGTACAGAAATCGGTATTGGAGCTATTCTGGGAGCTCCGTTTATGCTGGGAACCCTGGCTTTTTGTGTGTCCGGGCTGGCAGCTCTGGCTTTTGCCTATCGGCGCCCCAGCCGCACCTGGATGACAGTGGATAAGAGGGTAGTTGGCCGGGATTTGCGTTTCTTCTTGCTGGTCTATGCTCTGGCCATTGTGGCTTCATTCCTGACTATAAGGCAGTTGAAACTGGCAGTGGCAGTGGCCTTGCTGGGAGCCTATATTATTTATGCTTATAAAACCATTCAGGATGAGGAAGGGGTAGAATGTGAATGCCTTTCTCCTCTCACCTTTGCCAGAAATAATCCCAACCCCGCCCTGGGCATAATCCTGTTACAGGTTGTAACTGCTTTAGGGGCCATTGTACTGGGGGCTGAGTATTTCGTCAAATCTCTGGAAGTTCTTTCGGGACACTGGGGTATTTCGCCGCTGGTCCTGTCCCTGATTATCACGCCCATTGCCACTGAGTTACCGGAAAAGTTCAATTCAGTAATCTGGATTCGGCAGGGAAGGGACACTCTGGCGCTGGGTAATATTTCCGGGGCAATGGTTTTCCAGAGTTCAGTTATTCCCGCTCTGGGGATCTTCCTGACCCCCTGGCAATTTACCTGGCCTTCTTTACCGCTTATTAGCTCCTTTTTTGCTCTGGCCTCCGCAGGTTATGTTTATCTTTTGATGAACATCAAAGGCAGGATTAGTGCCTTTACCTTGCTGGCAGGCGGTATTTTTTACGGGTTATTTTTGTTAATCGCCTTTAGCCAGTGATATTGACAAGAAGCGGGGGAGAGGATATAATTAAGTTGCGGTAAACGATAATAACACTCATTAGCGAAAATGTAAAAAAGTTTACAAGTTTGGAGTTCATTTTTGAACTCCAATACCATAGACCCACACCCACTCATCCATCCTCTCCCCATGTTAAAGCCCCGGTCATGACCGGGGCCCTTGTTTTTATTGCTGTCGATCCAGATAGCGCACTGCTGCCAGAGCCGCTACCAGCCCTTCTCCTACAGCCTTGGCCAGCTGGTAGGGGGTACCGGTACAGTCCCCGGCGGCAAAAACACCTGGGAGATTGGTTTCCTGCTGGCGGTTGACTTTAATATGGTTATCCTCCAGCTCTAGCCCTGGAATCAGTTGACCGGGTGGTAAGGTCTCTTTTTCCAGAAAAACTCCATCCACTGTCAGCCGGGTACCGTCGGCCAGCTCCAGGGCCTCCACCTTATCCTGACCATGGATTGCCCTGGGCTTAATGAACACAACCTCCAGATTGGCAGCTTGAAAACCTATATTCTTTTCATAAAGGGGAAGATAGTAGACTTTGCCGCAGATCTGGGTCAAGAAAGGCAGTTCTTCTTCCCCTTTGGGATTTTCGGCTATGTAGGCTACTGTTTTACCCTGATAAAGGGGACCATCGCAAGTGGCACAATAGCCTACTCCTTTGCCCAGCAGTTCCTGTTCTCCAGGCAAAAAGCGGGCCATAGGTATGCCGGTGGCGATAATCACCGTTCTGGCCTGGTAGAATTCATTTTTGGCCAGCAGGCCAAAAACTTCTCCCTGAGGTGCGACCTGAGTAACCTGCTGGGGCAGGATATTGAGCCCCAGACTCTGGTAATGGGCGAGAAAACGCTGGCGCATTTCATCTCCGCTCATTTCCGGCAGGCCCAGGTAATTGTCCACCCGGGGGGCTTTATGTAATTTAGGGGAACAAAAATCTGTCCCGAAGTGGATGATGGACTTACGGCGAATCTGACCATTGATGGCGGCTGAAAGGCCAGCGGGGCCGCAGCCGATGATGGCGATATCATAGATTTTATCCTCCATGCCAATCCCCTTTCTGTTGCTTGTGTTTCTTTCATAGTATGACCGGTAGAGGAAAAAGTTAGACCTGGCAGGGATTGGGGATTTAGTGGAGAATATAAACAAGGGATTCTGGAGGTGAGGGTTGTGTTGCGGGAGGAATGCGCTTTTTGTCTGCGGGATATTCCCCTTTTTGCCGGGGTACAGGAAGATCTTTTCCAGCATATTTGCCAGAATACAGGGAAAAGGCACCTGGAAAAAGGGGAGGAACTGTTTCGGCAAGGGGAACCGGCGGAAACGGTATTTCTGCTCAAAGAGGGTTCTGTCAAACTGATCCAGTTTACAGAAGAAGGCAGGGAAGTGATTGTTGATATTGCTGGCAAAGGGGATGTACTGGGGGAAGAAAACCTGTTTTCAGTGCAAAACTGGCCGGTAACGGCAATCGCTCTGGAGAACACCCGCTGCTGTACCATCAGCAGACAGCAGCTGGAAAAGGCGGTGCTGGCTCAGCCCCGCCTGACCATGCAGTTAATTAGCTATCTGGGGAGCAAGTTTTATCAGGCTCTGGAAAGCAAGGGGGAGTTATTGACCGATACCGTGCCGGTACGCCTGAGCAAGTTACTGGTCCGGCTGGCCCGGGAGCATGGTCGTTCCACTCCCCAGGGGACGGTGATCCAGGTTCAGCTGACCCAGCAGGACCTGGCCGATATGCTGGGAGTTTCCCGGGTAATTGTGGTCCAGGCCTTAAAAGAACTGAAGGAAAGCGGCAGAATTGACAAACAGGGGAGATATTATTTGCTCAAGGACAAATGTTTTTAATTTTTAATGGGACAGGGCTGAGCGGGCCGGCTCTGGATTGACCAACTCCTTTTCTGGCAGAGGAGCAGCCAGCTGGCCGGTACTGACCATCATTTCCTGGAGATTATTAAAAGCAGTTGCGGCAGGGAGAGGACTTTCGGCCCAGACTCCGGCCTGATAATAGCGGGTAAGCATTTGCTCCAGTTCTGCCTGGCTGTATTCGGGGAAGAAGGGCTTGATGGCAGCGGCCGTATCGGTCGGGGTATGTTCTGCCACCCAGCGCTGGGCCCGGGCCAGGGCCCGCAGGAAGGCCAGGGTGGAGGTCTTTTTTAATTCCAGAGTGGAGGGCAAGCTCAGGTAAACCGCAAAAGGCAATTCTGGCTCAGCCTGGCCCAGAGAGGCCAGTACCTTTCCCTGTCCCTGGTTTTCCAGTTTAGAAGCTAGCGGTTCGAAGGCCTGCAGATAATGGCCACTGCCGCTGACAAAAGCTCCTTCTACCCATTCGGAGGGGATATTTTGCACCAGCGTAACATCCCTATATGGTTTAATCCCCTGTTGCTGCAAGAGCCAGGCGAGGGACATTTCCGGCATGCTTCCCCGGCGGCTGGTGATAACCATTTTGCCTTTGAGATTTTTCCAGGTGAAATCAGGTTCAGGCTGGCGGCCAATTAAAAAGGAACCATCCCGGCGGGTTAACTGGGCGAAAACCACGGGCAATTCCCGCAGAGGAGGGTGCTGGCGGCGAGCCTGAAGGACCAGGTCAGGCCCGGCCAGGATAAAATCAGTTTCCTGCTTGAACAGGGAAGCTAGAGATTTATCTCCGCCCCAGGCAGTTTGAAGCTGAACTTCCAGGTGTTCGGCCTGAAAAAAGCCCTGGCTGAAGGCTACATACTGGGGAGCATAATAGACACTGCGCACAGCTTCGGTCAAACGGACCGGGGTTAATTTTTTTTCAGTGATAGGGGGTTTGGCTTCTTTGCTGAGGCTGCAACCTGCCAGGAGCAAGGAAATAAGCATAACCAGTACCCATCTGAAGATGTTCATTTTCCACCCGCCTCTCCTTCATCAGTATGGAGTCACTATTTTCAATATATGAATTTTTAACTTATAATAGAAGGGTAAAAAAGAAAGGAGGCAGGAAATGATAGGGAAAATGGAACTGGCGACGGGAATTTTTCTTCTCACCTATGCGCTGATTGTGGCGGAAAAACTGCCACGCACAGCTGTAGCCCTGGCCGGTGGTCTGGCTATGATTTTGCTGGGTTTAGAGACCCAGGAGCAGGGGTTACATCATGTGGATTTTAATACCCTTGGCTTATTGATCGGGATGATGATCATTGTGGGGATTATTCGCAAAACCGGAGTTTTTGAGTATCTGGCCCTGACATCTGTGCGGCTGGCCAAGGGGCGGCCGTTAGCTTTGCTGGTTTACCTGAGTCTTTTAACTGCGGGCTCTTCCGCTTTTCTGGATAATGTCACCACGGTTTTGCTGGTTGCACCCGTTACCTTTACTCTCTGCCGGGAAATGGGGATTAGCCCTATACCCTTTCTCATCAGCGAGATCATCGCTTCCAACGTAGGTGGAACGGCGACTCTCATCGGGGACCCACCCAACATTATGATCGGTAGTGCCGTCAAGGAGCTGAGTTTCCTTGATTTCATGCTGCACCTTGGCCCGGTGGCGATTATTCTTATGGCAGTCACCTTGCCGATTCTGGTTTTGATTTACCGGCGCCAGCTGGTTATCGATGAGGAGACCCGGCAGCGGCTGTTACAGCTGGATCCGGCGCGAGAACTGAAAAAGGGACCATTGCTTTATCAATCTTTGGGAGTACTGGCCTTGACCATTCTGGGCTTTTTCCTGCACCAGGTTTTTCATATTGAATCAGCCACCATTGCCATGGGGGGAGCGGTACTCTTGCTGTTGCTCTCCCGGATTGATCTGGAGGAAGCTTTTCATACAGTGGAATGGGGAACCATTTTCTTTTTTGTAGGCCTGTTTGCCCTGGTAGGTGGCCTGGTGGAAACGGGAGTAATCAGCCGGCTGGCCCAGTGGACTCTGACTGTCACCAGCGGGGATACGGAGCTGGCGGCAGGATTGATTCTCTGGGTGGCAGCCCTGGCTTCGGCATTTGTGGATAATATTCCCTTTGTAGCTACTATGATTCCTTTGATCAAGGAGGTAGGCCTGAGCGGCGGGATTGCCAATCTGGAACCCCTCTGGTGGTCGCTGGCTCTGGGAGCCTGCCTGGGCGGCAATGGCACCCTGGTAGGTGCTTCAGCCAACGTGATTGTAGCGGGAATGGCTGAGAGTCAGGGTAAACCCATCGGTTTCCTGCGCTTTATGCTGGTAGCCTTCCCCTTGATGCTGCTTTCGATTGTTATAAGCCATATCTATATAACCTGGCGCTACTTCTAAGTCAAACCCCCTGACCTTACCGGCAGGTAAGGCCAGGGGGTTTTTTAGGTCCAGGGACAGGCCAGCGGATCACTGGTAAGATGGAGGACCTGAAAACCGGCTTCACTGAGGGCGCATTTTACCAGCTCTTCATCCTCTTGGGCCAGTTTGAGCACAATTTCATCGGGTAAAACCACCAGTTTCTCCACCCAGAGATTGTACTTATCAAGGGCAGCGATCAGGCTGGCTAAAAAACCCTTGCGGGGATGGAGGGCGATGGTTACCCTGGTACCGGGTTCGGCAAAACCGAAAGCGGTGGCAAAAATGCGAAAAACATCGGTTTCGGTGATAATACCCACCAGGCGTTGGTTCTCCACCACAGGCAGACAATCCAGATGGCAGCTGGCAAAGAGATGGGCTGCTGCTTCAACCGTGGCGGTTGGTTCAATAAAATGGGGATCGGTTTTCATGATTTGTCGGACCGGGGTCCGGCCCAGCAAGTTGGCTTCATACTTGCTCAACTCCTTGCGCGGAAAAAGGCGCAGGATATCGGTTTCACTGAGCAGACCAACCAGTTTGCCCTCCCTGGTGATTACCGGCAAATGCCGGACACTGTGAGTGCGCATCAACTCCAGAGCCTGCCCAACCTGGGCATCAGCACTGATGCTGACCGGCTGGGGTGTCATGATTTCTGCAATCAGCATTTTATCCCCTCCTCCTCTATAGTTTTCGCTTCAAATGAAAAAAATCCTGTCAGCCGGGGCAAGTTATTACTGTGGAGGTGGTTATTATGCCTTTTTTCCTGGCACTGGCTTTGACCTGGGCGTCTATGCCCCTGGTGATGGAATTAGCCGAAAAAATGGGGGCGGTGGCCCAACCGGGAGGACGTCATATTCATGCCCGGCCTATACCCCGCCTGGGGGGACTGGGAATAGCTCTGGGCCTGTTTATTGGCTGGCCCCTGGCGGTAGGGCTGGATTCCCGGCTGGCAGGGCTGATTTTAAGCAGTTTGTGGCTGGTATTACTGGGCATAATCGATGACTGGCGGGGGATGAAAGCCTGGCATAAACTGCTGGGCCAGCTGGCTGCGGCCCTGATTCTGGTGGGCTATGGTTTTTACAGTCAGTGGGCTGTGAATCCTTTTGGTGGCCTGTTCTATATTGATGGCCTGGGAGCGGTATTTTCTATCCTCTGGATCGTCGGTCTGGTCAATACTATTAACCTGACTGATGGTTTAGATGGACTGGCAGGCGGGATTACCCTTTTTGCCAGCCTTTTTCTGGCCTTGCTTTTTGCCGGGGCCGGGGAATGGCGGGCGGCCCGGCTGGCCCTGGTGCTGGCCGGGGCGGTACTGGGCTTTCTCTTTTATAACTTCCATCCAGCCCGCATTTTTCTCGGGGATACAGGCAGTATGTTGCTGGGATTTACCCTGGCGGCCATAACTCTGGAAGGAATGGCTGGTGCCCTCTCCCTGGTACGCATTCTGGTGCCGGTACTTATCCTGGCCTTGCCCATCAGTGATGTCCTGCTGGCGATTATCCGGCGGCGGGCCAACGGGCAGGGCGTTTTTGTCCCCGATCGGGGGCATTTGCATCACCGTCTGCTGGATTGGGGTTTAAGCCAGCGGCAGGCGGTACTGGTCCTCTATGGCGGAACTTGCAGTCTGGGTTTACTGGCTATCGGCCTGTCAGGCATCAATCTCTATTACTCTTTTACTGCCCTCCTGGCAGGAGGCATCATCTTGCGCTGGCTCTATGGCCAGAGAAGGGAGGTAGCCTGAAATGCGGCGTACGCTGGGGATATTGCTGATTTTCATCCTTTTTGGGGCAGGAATCTGGTGGTACCGGGAAGGGAAAATTTCTCCTCCCATTAGCGGTCAGGCAGTACGTAAACCCCAGCTACCGGGTTTTACCGTACTTCTGGTAGGACTGGACAAGCGCCCTCACGATCCTACCCCTCGCAGTGATTCCATTATCGCCGTGCGGGTAGATCCCGAGAAGAAGCAGATTGGCGCTCTTTCCATTCCCCGCGATACCCGGGTATTGCAGCCTGATGGTGTGATGGGGAGAATTAACCGGGTCTATTTCAAATGGAAAATCGATGGGTTGTTGCTGGCAGTTAATCACCTGCTGGGTACTGCTATTGAACGCTATATTATCACTGATATAGCAGGATTGGCTCAGGTGGTGGATGCCCTGGGAGGGGTAACTATCTATGTGGAAAAAGATATGTACTGGCGGGATGACCTGGGGGAAATCAATCTCAAAAAAGGCTGGCACAGACTCAATGGTCAGCAGGCTGCGGGCTATGCCCGTTTTCGCCATGACCCCCAGGCAGACATCGGCCGCACCCGGCGGCAGCAAAAACTGCTCCAGGCTATCTGGCAGGAAGCCAGAAAGCCGCAAAACCTGGGGCGGCTGCCTCAGGTCTGGCTGAAAATCAATCAGGCGGTGACCAGCAATCTATCCTGGCAGGAAAAAAGCCAGCTGGCTGAGGCTTTTTTGACTATCGAGGGTTACCAGGTCAAAACGGCTACTCTGCCGGGCCGGCCAGCTTATATCGGCGGAGCCAGTTACTGGCTGGTGGAGAGAGCGGCAGTTGAAAAAAGTGTAAAAGAAATTTTAGGCAGATAAAAATAAAAGGATTTTATTCCTTTCTGTCGAAATACATTATCATTATTGATATTGCTGGAATTTAAGGAGCGATGTTAGTTGAAAATCCGATTTGGTGCGGCAGGCAACCCTGATTCCTTTTATGCTGCCGGTTACAGGTCTTCGCTGCAGATGCCTGCCTATCTGGCCAGTCTGGGTCTAAATGCCTATGAGTATCAGCTCAGCCGCGGGGTACGGATTTCGGAAAAGATGGCCAGGCAGCTGGGGGAAGAAGCGGTTAAGCATGATGTTCTCCTTAGCGTTCATGCTCCCTATTACATTAATTTTGCCTCACCGGATCCGCAAATTCAGGCCAGCTCCCGGGAACACCTGCTCAAGTCAGTAGAAGCAGCCCGCTGGCTGGGAGCACAACGGGTGGTATTTCATCCCGGCGGAGCGGCCCGGATGGAGCGGGAAACGGCGGTACAACTGGTCAAAGAGAGGCTACAGGAGGTTATCGCCATCCTGGAAGACCGGGGCTGGACGGATGTTTATCTTTGCCCGGAAACCATGGGCAAGAAAAACCAGGTGGGCACTCTGGCGGAAGTGATTGAATTTTGCCAGTTCAGCCCCATGCTATTGCCATGTGTGGATTTTGGGCATCTCAATGCCCTCTTGCAGGGAGAGCTGGAGACGGAAGCGGGCATGAATCGGGTACTGGAGGACCTGGCAGCTGGTCTGGGCCCGGATGTGCTGAGCAAGTTGCATGTCCATTTCAGTCCGGTGGAGTACACAACCGGTGGAGAAAAACGGCATGCTACTGTAGCGGATGGAATTCCTCCGGATTTTCGCTGGCTGGTTCCGGGATTGAAGGCATGGAAAGCAACTCCGGTGATTATCTGCGAATCAGCGGGGACCCAGGCGGAAGATGCCTGTCATTATCGCGACCTCTATCTTGAGGGATAATGGAGCAGAGAGAGGGAAACCGGATGAAAAGAAAAATGTCTCTAGTTAAGCAATTCAGTATCTCCAGTTTTATTGTCATCAGTTTGCTGGGGGCGGTGCTGGCTATTACTTTTTCCGTTTTTTTCGAAAAACAGGTACTGAATGTGTCGGCAGAACGGACAGCTGATCTAGTCAATATCATTGTCTCCTATTCTCTGCGCCCGGAGGATTTCAGCCAGCCCATGATTGGACCCCGGCTGGATGCTTTCGATACTGTGATCAAAGAAAATATCACCAATGAAGAGAATATGAAACTGGTCAAAATCTGGAATGCCCAGGGGTTGATCATCTATTCTAATAAAACGGACTTGATAGGTCAACGCTTTCCTATGGAAAGCGACTTGAAAACAGCGCTGGCCGGGAAAACAGTAGCGGAAATTGCCAGTATGGAAAAGCCGGAAAACCAGATAGATGAGCTGGATCCATCCAGGCGCTATATAGAGGTTTATGTTCCCATCCGCGATAAAGCTTCTGGTCAGACGCTGGGCGTATTTGAGGTTTATCGGGAAGCGGATAATATCTACGAGTATATTGCCAATGGGCAAAAATTCGGTCGTTTCTTCATTGGCATCAGCTTTCTGGTCTTATATTTATCTCTGTACCAGATTGTTAAGCGGGCAGCTAAAACCATTGAGGAACAAAATGTGGCCATTCGGCGTCTGACCAGTCGTCTGGATGAGACCATGGCGGCCCAGGAGGCCATCCATGTAGGTACCATTAAAGCTCTGATGAGTGCCCTGGATGCCAAGGATCATTATACTGCCGGGCATTGCATGCGGGTGACTGACTATGCCCTTTTACTGGGGAGAGCTGTTAATTTGCCTCAGGAGCGTCTGGATTTGCTGGAAGAAGCCGCCCTTTTCCATGACATCGGCAAAATCGGTATTCCCGAGCAAATTCTGAACAAAAAGGATTCCCTGACCACGGAAGAATTTGAAGAAATGAAAAAACACCCGGTAATTGGTGCCGAAATCATTGCCTCTACCAGGGTATTTGCTGAACACGCCGAACTGGTCCGCCATCACCATGAGCGTTTTGACGGGCGAGGTTATCCTGATGGGCTGAAAGGAGAGGAAATTCCCATTGAGGCCAGGATTATGGCCATAGCTGATACCTATGATGCCATGACCAGTGACCGGCCTTATCGCAGCCGGATGTCAAAGGAAAAGGCGATTAATATTTTGCTGGATTGCCGGGGTACCCAGTTTGACCCGCAACTGGTAGATGTTTTTGTGGAATTGATCCGTTAAAAAGGGGGGAGTTGAGTGGAGCTGACAGGTAAACATTTGCGCCGTCTGCCGCTTTTTGCCGGTTTGCCGGAAGAGGCCCTGAACGAACTGGCCAAACTGGTGAGGGTGAGAAATTATAAAAAAGACATGCTGATTTTTCTGGAAGGGGAGCCCGGAGAGGGTTTGCATTTTGTCCAGCAGGGGAAAGTAAAAATCTACAAAATGGCCAGTGATGGCAAGGAACAGATTTTGCATTTCCGTCAGCCCGGTGATATTTTCGCCGAAGTTACCCTTTTTGATGGCGGGCCTTATCCAGCTTCGGCGGAAACTATTGAGGAAAGCCAGATTGGCATTATCCGTAATGCTGATCTTTACCAGTGGCTGGAACATCATCCCTCCCTGACGGTGCAGTTGCTGAAGGACATGGCCAAAAAACTCAGGGAAGCCCAGCAACGGCTGGTGGAACTGGTTCAGAAAGACACCTACGGTCGGGTTGCTTCTACCTTACTAAGGCTCGCCGAAAGTTTCGGCAGTGAGTGTGCAGTTTGCAAGGAAAGCACAGTCATTAACCTCTACCTGGACCGTCAGGAACTGGCCAATTATGCTGGCACTTCTCGGGAGACGGCAACCCGGATTTTGCAGGACCTGGCCCGCAGTGGAATCATTAAACTGGAAGGCAAAAAAATTACTATTCTCAAACAAAAGGAACTGGAACGCTGGTTGTAGAGTGTGAGCAATCTCACACTCTTTTTTGTTTTTGCTTACAGTAACCTGCTGTCTGCCTCCGGTATAATTAGCCCTGAACAAAACTAAAGGAGGCCTGGTCATGGGTATTTTCGATTTTTTACTGGGTGGCAATAAACAAAATCATAAGGAAAGTCATGGTTGTGCCAGCTGTGCTGCAGCGGATAGCTGTTATTCAGCCCACGAATCAGTGAACCAGCTGCAGGAAAGGATGAACCAGCTGGGTTTACCCAGTGTATTTGATCGTTATCAGGCTCAACAGCCTCAGTGCGATTTCGGGAAAAAGGGAATCTGCTGCCAGCTGTGCAGTCATGGTCCCTGTCGGATTACTCCCAAAGCTCCTTACGGGATCTGCGGAGCTACTGCTGATACTATTGTTGCCCGAAATCTGGCCCGTTTAACAGTGCACGGAGTGTCAGCCTATACCCATCACCTGGAAGAATTGTGTAAAACTCTGAAAGCCACTGCGGAAGGGAAAACTCCCTTCACCATTGGCGATCCTGATAAATTGAAAGCTCTGGCTCAGGTACTGGGGCTGGAGCCGGAACAGCCGGTGAATGAACTGGCCAAAGCGGTAGCGGATATTGTGCTGGTGGAATTGCGCAAAGGAGCCGATGAACCTCTGGCTCTGGTCAAGTTGTTTGCTCCTCCTACCAGAATTCAGGCCTGGGAGAAGCTGGGGATTGTTCCCGGCGGTCCTCTGTCCGAGGTGCGGGATGCTTTGACCAAAACCATGTCCAACATCACCAGTGACCCGGTAGATCTGTTACTCACTACTTTGCGGCTTGGCATTGCTGCCGGTTACATGGGTCTGGTAGCAACCATCACCCTGCAGGACATCCTGCTGGGCTCTCCGAAATTGGTGAAGAGTGCGGCAGACCTGGGCATTCTGGATCCTGATACGGTCAATATTGTAGCTCACGGACACGTGCCTTTGATGGCCACTGCCGTGATTGAGGCCGTCAATGACCCGGAACTGATTAAGCTGGCGGAAGCCGCTGGCGCCAAAGGCATCAAGGTCTATGGTTCCATGTGTACCGGTCAGGAGCTGATGCAGAGAAATGCCCACAATCGTTCCGGCTATGCCGGCCAGCTGGGTAACTGGATAACCCAGGAATTTATGATTGCTACCGGTGCGGTGGATCTGGTAATGATGGATATGAACTGCTCTATTCCGGCCTTGAAATATGTGGCTGACCGCTTCCACACTAAACTGATCTCCGTATCCCACATTCTGCGCATGGCCGGGGTGGAAACCAATATCGACTACAAGCCGGAAAAAGTGGCAGAACAGGCCCGGGAAATCGTGAAAATGGCCATTGCTGCTTACAAGAACCGGGGCAAGGATGTGGTGATTCCGGTCAACCAGAAGCCGGTGGTGGCAGGCTTTGGCCTGGAAAGCATAGCTTCTGCTCTGGGCGGTAGCCTGAATCCCCTGCTGGATGCTATTAAATCTGGTGCTATTAAAGGGGTAGTCGCGGTAGTAGGTTGCACCAACAACCGCAATGGTCATGATTCCATGGGCATCGCCCTCACTAAAGAGCTGATTAAGCGGGATATTCTGGTGATCAATTCCGGTTGTATGTCCAGCGCTACCGAAAATGCCGGTCTGATGGACCCTGCAGCTGCGGAACTGGCCGGTTCCGGTCTGAAGGCGGTTTGCCAGTCCCTGGGCATTCCTCCTGCTTTGAACTTCGGTTCCTGTGTGGATATCGGCCGTATCGGGGTAGTGGTAACTGAATTGGCCAATGCCCTGGGTGTAGATCCTTCCCAGCTGCCGGTAGCAGCTTCTGCGCCTGAGTATCTGGAACAAAAAGCAGTTGCCGATGGGGCTTTTGCCGTAGCCTTTGGTTTACTAACCCATTTGGCACCTGCGCCACCGGTACTGGGCTCTGAACTGGTAACCAGGATTCTTACCAAAGATGTGGAAGACCTGACCGGCGGTCGCTTCCTGGTGGAACTGGATCCCGTTAAAGCTGCCGATGCCATTGAAGCCCATATTCTGAAAAAGCGCCAGGCCCTGGGCATTTAACCGGGGAGGAAGGAAGGCGGCAGTCGCTGACTGCTGCCTTTCTGTGTTATAATAACTCTAAGAGAGAATGGGAAGGATGGGAGAAAAGATGTTTAACAGTGTTGCGGAACTGAAAGAAGCTTTTCGCCAGCAGGGTTATATTGGGGAAGAGGAGATCATAACCACTGTTTATCTGGCGTTGAAACTGGGCAAGCCCCTGTTGATTGAAGGAGCACCTGGAGTAGGGAAAACGGAAATTGCCAAGGTATTAGCCCGGATTTTTAACACCGAACTGGTGCGCCTGCAGTGCTATGAGGGTCTGGATGAAGCTAAAGCCCTGTACGAATGGAACTATCAAAAACAATTGATTGCTATCCAGATGGCCAAGGAGATGGGCTGTGTAGCTCCGGGGGCAGATAATCTCTTTTCCGGAGAATATCTGCTGGAAAGGCCTCTGCTCAAGGCCATTCGTGCTGAAAAACCGGTAGTATTGCTGATCGATGAAGTGGATAAGACGGAAACGGAGTTTGAGGCTTTCCTCTTCGAAGTACTGAGTGATTTTACTGTTTCCATTCCTGAGCTGGGGACCATGGTGGCCCGAACCCGGCCGATTGTGATTCTGACCTCCAATGCGGAACGGGAGCTGTCTGATGGTTTAAAGCGCCGTTGTGCCTATCTCTACATTGAATACCCCTCCTATGACAAGGAACTGGCAATTATCCGCACCAGAGTGCCGGAAGCTGAGGAACAGTTGGCCCGACAGGCTGCGGCGGTGGTTCAGACTTTGCGGCAAATGGACCTCAGCAAGAAGCCTTCCATTGCCGAGACGCTGGACTGGGTCCGGGGACTGCTGGCCCTGGGCGCAGCAGAAGTAAATGCCCGGAACCTGGAGCAGACAATGAATTTACTGCTGAAGCACCGGGAAGACCGGGAAATGGTCAAGGAAGCCGGTGGTTGTGCTGGTTTATGCCAGCGGGCAGGATGTGGAAGAAGGGATAAATAATGGATATACTGGCCCGTTACTTGCGCTTTATTATCGCCCTGCGCAGCCTCAGTTTGCGTATCAGCACTGCTGAAGTGATGGATGGGCTGGAGGCCTTACTTGCTGTGGACTGGACCAGCCGCTCCCAGGTAGAGACTGCTCTCATCACTACCCTGGCTAAAGACGCCCGCAGCCGGCGGCTGGTGCGCCAGGCCTTTGCCAGTTATTTTCGGCCTCCGGAGCAGGTAGCGGAAATGCTAGCCCAGTATGCGGCTCAGCAGCAGGAACAGGCCCAGCAGCTGGCTGAAGCGGAGGCGGAGCTGGTTTTCACCGGTCCGGAGGAAGAGTGGACTCAGGAACTGCAATTATCCCAGGAAGATAAAGAAACCTATGCCCGCCTGCCGGAAGGGGAAAAGCAAAAACTGCGGGATTTTTTACAGCAGTACGCAGCTGGAAACCAGATTGTGGACCCGCGCGGCCTGATGGAAAGGGTGGTGCAAAGTCAGCTCAATTACTGGAAACGCAAACTGCTGGCTGAAGAGGAAGAACGGGAAAGCAGGCAGGTGCAGTTGAAACCCCTGGAGACAGGGGATGCGGAGCTGGATGCCCTGCTGAGCCAGCTGGTAGTGAATGTGCCGGAAGAGGATAGCTTGCTCTATCAGGATATGAAGAACATCGAAGATGAGGACTTGCCCCGGGTAACCCGCCTGATTCAGCAGCTGACCCGGCGGCTGGCGGTGAAAATTTCCCGCCGTTACCGGCAAAGCCAGCGCCGTCGTTTACTGGATCTGCGCCGTACTATTCGCCACAATATCCAGTACGGGGGAGTAATGTTTCGGCTCAAATATCGACATCATCGCCTGGATAAACCCCGGGTAGTGCTGATCTGTGATGTTTCCGGTTCCATGGCCCGTTATGCCCGGTTTGTCCTGCAGTTCGTCTATGGTCTGGCCGGAGCGGTCCGGGATGTGGAAGCCTTCGTTTTCGCCGAGGACCTGGAACGCATTACACCGGTATTGAAACAAAGGCAGGGTTTTGCCGAAACCATGAGTGAGATCATGGCCCGCAGCAAGGTCTGGGGGCAGGGTACTAACCTGGCTCAGGCCCTGGCCCAGCTGGAACGGGATTATCAGCGGGTGCTGACTCCTTCCACGCTGGTGATTTTGCTCAGTGACGGCAAGACCACCGGGCTGGAACAGGCAGCAGCCCGGCTTAAGAAGGTGCGGGGACGGGTCAAGCATATCCTCTGGCTCAATACCCTGCCCCGCAAGGAGTGGCCTCTGACCCGGGCCCCCAGGTTACTGGGGCAACATGCCCGCTTACTGGAGTGCAACACTATCAGTCATCTGGAACAAATTTTGTCCCGCCATCTCTCATTTGCTTGACGATAGCTGGTAGAGGTTTTATAATGTAATTAGAAATGATTATCGTTATGAGAGGGGACGGGGCCATGAAACAGACCCGGATGACCAGACAAAAAAAGATAATCCTTGAGGTTCTGCGTTCCACCAGGTCTCATCCTACTGCTGACTGGATCTACATGGAGGCACGCAAGCAGATTCCTAACCTGTCCCTGGGGACTGTGTACCGCAACCTCAACCAGCTGGCGGAAATGGGCGAGATTCTGGAATTGAATTATGGCAGCAGTTTCAGCCGTTTTGATGGCAATCCGGTACCCCACTATCATCTGGTTTGTGAAAACTGTGGCCGGGTTTATGACCTGGAACTGCCGGTAATGCACCAGCTGGAAACTTCCGCAGCTGCGGTGAGTGGGGCGGAAATTCGGGGACATCGCCTGGAATTTTACGGGATTTGCAACCACTGTAAAAGGGAACAATATCAACAGTAGAGGTAAACTGTATAAAAACACCCCCCTGACAGTAGCTTGTGCCAGTCAGGGGGAATTTATTTTTTCTGGATGATAGCTATAAACAGTTCGGTCAGCTCCGGGTCAAACTGGGTGCCGCTGGCCGCTGCCAGCCGCAGCAGGGCTTCATCCCGGGACAGGCCCTTGCGGTAAGGGCGGTCAGTGGTGAGAGCATCATAGGTGTCAGCTATGGCCAGGATGCGGCTTTCCAGGGGGATGGCCTTTCCTGCCAGACCGACAGGATAACCGGATCCATCCCAGTGTTCGTGGTGGTGGAGAATGATGCGGGCCTGTTGACTGAAACCGTCCATCACACCAATAATCTGGCTGCTAATGCGGACATGAGTTTGCATGGCGGCATATTCCTCTTTAGTAAGGTCTGTCGGCTTACCCAGCAGGTGTTCGGGAATACCGATTTTGCCGATATCATGGAACAGGGCAGCTTCCTCCAGAATTCGTAGTCTCTCGGCGGGTAAACCGATTTTTTTACCCAGCAGGAGGGCATAATCTGCCACTCGCAGGCTGTGACCGGCGGTATAATGGTCCTTGGCATCCAGGGCGGCCAGCAGGGACTGGATGGTACCCCGGTAGATTTGTTGTTGTTCACTTAGAGAACGGATCAAGCGTTTTTCAATACGATCCAGTTCATTTTTCTGGTGGGAAATGGTGTTGGCCGCGCCAAAGACAATGCGATACTGGACAATAAAGAGGATGAAAAAACTGGCTCCAATCAGGCCCCAGACGCTAAGGGCCACCTGTTTAAGTTTGGCAAAAAGTTCTTCAGTATTCCAGTAGGCTTCATATATGCCGGTAATCTTGCCATTGATTTCGATGGGCAGATAGACTTCAATTAATTCCTGATAGTTTTTGGTCAGGCCGGCTGCTTCGGCATGGGCGGTAGCAGAGTAGTCATCGGTAAATTCTGCTATGATCTGTCCGCTTAATGCGGTTTTGATATCCGGGTTATTGGGTTCCTGCTTTCCGATATATTTGTGATCAGTGGAATAGACGATCATTCCCTGCGAGTTCCAGAGCTTGATGAGCAAGACCTGGTTGCTGGCCAGATAGGCATTGAAGAAATTATCCAGCTCAGCCAATCGCCTGGGAGCAGGAATGGCAGCAAAGTCCGTCGAATTTATATGATCACGCATTAAGGGCAGTTGCTGAGCCTTGATTTGCTGCTTGAACAGCCAGATGGCCGTTTCTTTAATGGTATTATTCAAATCAAAACCCAGGATTGCACCTAAGATTATCATTGTTGCAATACTGTAGATGGCAAACTTTCTAACCACTGTCCGGTGCCTCCTCAGACACAGTTCAACACAAAATCGTTATAATTGTAGAATAAATTCGCTACAATTTCAATAGCCATTTTGCGCTATGAATTTATTTGCAGACTACTGAAAAAAATTGCAGGTAGTTTCTGCAAATGATTGCGGAGTCGGGAGGTTGTCTGGCAAAATATTGCCATCTACTTATTTTTATCACTTGAATTTACTGAAAAATCTTAATTTTGGCCTGTTTTTTGCATAACTTATAGTCACGGCAAAGACAGGCTACAAATATGGGCATTTGTCTTTGAGTGATAGACAACAAAAGGGAGTAAAGGAGGAGATAGGGGATGAAGTTGTTCGAGTACATGGCCAAGGAAATCTTTCGCCAGGAAGGCATTGCTGTGCCGGCTGGACGAGTTGCGAACACCCCTGAGGAAGCAGCCCGGGCGGTGGCGGAACTCGGGCCGGCGGCTTTGAAATCCCAGGTGCTGGTAGGGGGCCGGGGCAAAGCGGGAGGCATCAAGTTTGCCAGCACCCCGGAAGAAGCTCTCCAGGTGGCAGAGCAATTGCTGAACATGGAAATCAAGGGCTATCGGGTGGAAACCTTGCTGGTGGAACAAAAGATAGGGATCGAAAAGGAGATCTATGTAGCGATTACAGTGGATGGCAGCGCCCGCAGACCCCTGTTAATCGCATCGGCCCAGGGGGGCATGGATATCGAGGAAGTGCCGGAAGAATACCTGGTCAAGCTGCATCTGGATATCAACCGGGGGATTATGCCCTATCTGGCCCGGGAAATCAGCCGGCGGCTGGGTTTGGCTGGAGATATATACAAGCAGATGACTGTGCTCCTGCAGAAATTGTGGCAGATCTTCCGCCGCTATGATTGTGAACTGGTGGAAATCAATCCTCTGGTGATAAGTGAGGGCAAATTGCTGGCTGCTGATGGCAAAATTAACATTGATGATGAAGCGGCTTTCCGCTATCCGGCAGGATTGCCCAGGGTGGAGGAACGGACAGAACGGGAGAGGCTGGCCCATGAACTGGGGATTTCTTACGTAGAGCTGGACGGGGATATCGCTGTTATGGCCAATGGAGCCGGGATTACCATGGCCACCCTGGATATTTTGCAATATTATGGCGGGCGAGCCCGCAATTTCATGGATGCTGGCGGCGGTGCCAGTGAAGAGGCCACTGCCAGGGCCCTGGAAATTCTTCTTTCCACTCAGCCCAAAGCCATACTGATCAACATCTTTGGCGGGATTACCCGTTGCGATGATGTGGCCCGGGCTTTCGTCAGGGTCAAGGAAAAACTGGGCATCACTGTGCCGGTTGTGATTCGCCTGGTGGGAACCAACCAGGAAGAAGGGGTGGCTATCCTGAAGGAAATCGGGGTAGAAGCCTATGAATCCATGGCAGAAGCAGCGGCCAAAGTGGTAGAACTGGCCAAACAAGCAGGTTAAGGGGGAGCAGGGAGATGGCGATTATTATTAACAAAGATACAAGGGTACTGGTGCAGGGGATTACCGGTAATCAGGGCAGTTTTCATACCCGCCAGATGCTGGCTTATGGTTCCAATATCGTAGCCGGGGTTTCCCCGGGCAAGGCCGGACAGGAAGTGCATGGGGTACCGGTATTTGATACGGTAGCTCAGGCGGTGGAAGCGGTTCAGCCCACAGCTTCCATTATCTTCATACCGGCGCCACTGGTAAAGGATGCAGCTTTTGAAGCCATAGATGCCGGTCTGAAAACGGTGGTTATCATTACCGAGCATGTACCCTTACATGATGAAATGGAAATCATAGCTTTTGCCCGGGAACGGGGGACAACTGTAGTCGGGCCTAACACCTTCGGGATCATTTCTCCGGGTCAGTGCAAAATGGGGATTATGCCCAACCAGATTTTCCTGCCCGGTAAAGTAGGGGTAGTAGCCCGCAGTGGCACCCTGTCCTATGAGATCGTCTACAACCTGACCCGACAGGGGCTGGGGCAATCTACCGTAGTAGGCTTGGGCGGTGACCGGGTAGTGGGGCTGTCCTTTGTCGATGTATTACAACAGCTGGAGGCTGACCCGGACACGGAAGCGGTGATCCTGGTCGGGGAAATCGGCGGTAATGCTGAAGAAGTGGCGGCGGAATATATCAAGACCATGACCAAACCGGTGGTGGCCTTCCTGGCCGGCAAGAGCGCGCCTCCTGGCAAGCGTATGGGCCATGCTGGCGCCATTGTGGAACGGGGCAAAGGCACTTTTGCCAGCAAGGTGGAGGCTCTGACGGCAGCAGGAGCCCGGGTAGCGGAATTGCCCTGGCAGGTACCGGAATTGCTTAAGCAGGCGCTCAAGAAATAAGGAGGGGGCGAGGTAATGAGGGAGAAACTGGCAGCCTGGGAAAAGAAAGTGGAAGAAAAGATATTGCCCAGGACACCGGAGCGACAGGCAAAGTTTGCTACCACTTCAGAGATTGAGATCAAAAGACTTTACACTCCGGAAGATACAAAAGACCTGGATTATCTGGAACAGCTGGGTTTCCCGGGAGAATATCCCTTTACCCGTGGGGTTCAGCCCACCATGTACCGGGGCCGATTCTGGACCATGCGCCAGTATGCCGGGTACGGCACAGCTGCGGAAACCAACCGCCGCTTCCATTACCTGCTGGAACAGGGTCAAACAGGGCTTTCGGTGGCTTTTGACCTGCCTACCCAGATTGGCTATGATTCAGATCATCCCATGGCCCGGGGGGAGGTAGGCAAAGTGGGGGTGGCTATCGATTCCCTGCAGGACATGGAAATTCTTTTGCAAGGCATACCCCTGGATAAAGTCTCCACCTCGATGACTATCAATGCCCCGGCAGCAGTGTTGCTGGCTATGTACATCGTGGTAGGGGAAAAACAGGGGGTCAGGCCAGAACAGCTCAATGGCACGATCCAGAATGATATTCTCAAGGAATATATCGCCAGAGGAACCTATATTTTCCCGCCAGAACCCTCCATGCGCCTGATTACCGATATTTTTGCCTTCTGTTCCCGGCATGTACCCAACTGGAATACCATCAGTATCAGTGGTTATCACATCAGGGAGGCGGGTTCGACGGCGGTTCAGGAAGTAGCTTTTACCCTGGCCAATGGCATCGCCTATGTGGAAGCAGCCATCAAAGCCGGGCTGAAGGTGGATGATTTTGCACCCCGGTTATCTTTCTTCTTTAATGCCCATTCCAATTTCTTTGAGGAAATCGCCAAGTTCCGGGCAGCGCGCCGGATCTGGGCCAAAATCATGCGGGAACGTTTTAAGGCGGAAAATCCCCGCTCCTGGATGTTGCGTTTCCATACCCAGACGGCAGGGTGTACCCTGACAGCCCAGCAACCTGATACCAATATAATGCGGGTGGCTTTCCAGGCTTTGAGTGCAGTTCTGGGGGGAACCCAATCCCTGCATACCAATTCCCGGGATGAGGCCCTGGCTTTGCCGACCGAGGAATCAGCCCTGATTGCCCTGCGGACCCAGCAGGTGATCGCCTATGAAACCGGGGTAACGGATACCATTGATCCCCTGGCTGGTTCTTACTTCATTGAGTCCTTGACTTCTGAGATTGAGAACAGGGTCTGGCAGTATCTGAACAAAATTGAGGAAATAGGCGGGGCAGTCCGGGCTATTGAGCTGGGATACCAGCAGAAGGAGATTCAGGAAGCAGCCTTTCGCTACCAGATGGAAATCGAATCCGGAGAGCGGATTGTCGTAGGAGTCAACAAGTTCGTGCTGCCGGAGGAAAAACAGCCGCAAATCCTGCGGGTGGATCCGGCGGTAGGAAGGGAACAGGCGGCCCGGTTACAGGCTTTGAAACAGGAGAGGGACAACCTGGCAGTTGCCAATGCCTTGCAAAACCTGAAGGAGACGGCCTGTAGCACGGATAACTTGCTGCCTGCCATCCTGCAGGCGGTCAGAGTATATGCTACACTGGGCGAAATTTGTGATACTTTGCGGCAGGTGTTCGGAGAACATCAGCAGCATTTGACAATATAGAGTTATGGGAGAAAGAGGGGGGTAGCAGGTGGAGAAAAAAATCAGGGTTTTGGTGGCCAAACCCGGTCTGGACGGTCATGACCGGGGGGCAAAAATCGTAGCCCAGGCGCTCAGAAATGCCGGCATGGAAGTGGTCTATACCGGGCTCAGGCAAACCCCGGAACAGATTGTGGCCACGGCCATTCAGGAGGATGTGCAGGTAATCGGGCTCAGTTGTCTGTCCGGAGCCCATAATGAGCTTTTTCCCCGGGTAATGGAACTGCTGCGGGCCCAGGGGATTGAGGACATACTGGTGATTGGCGGGGGGATTATACCACAGGAAGATATCCCGGGCCTGAAAGCGGCCGGTCTGGCGGAAATATTCACTCCTGGTACGCCCACTTCCGCCATTGTGGAGTTTATTCAAGAGCGGCTGGGAGGTGATGGTCATGCTGAAGAAAATTGACCATCTGGGCATTGCCGTCCGCTCCTTAGAAGAGGGGCTGGCTCTCTACCGGGATATTCTGGGCCTGGAAGTGAAGGGAATTGAGGAGGTACCGGCCCAGAAAGTCCGGGTGGCCTTCCTGCCTGTCGGGGAAACCAAGGTGGAGTTGCTGGAATCAACTGACCCCGATGGCCCCATTGCCAAATTCATTGCCAGCAAAGGGCCGGGGTTGCAGCATGTGGCCTTCCGGGTGGAAAACCTGGAACAGACACTGGCGGAGCTGAAAGCGCAAGGGGTTCCGCTGATCGATGAGACCCCACGCCAGGGGGCAGGAGGAGCCAGAATTGCTTTTCTCCATCCCAAAGGCACCCAGGGCCTCTTGATTGAACTTTGTGAACGGCAGGAGGGGAAATAATGGCGACCATTGAAGAAAAACTGCAAGAACTGGCCGCCCGCCGGGAAAAGTTCAAGCTAGGGGGCGGAATCAAGCGCATCCAGCGCCAGCATATGGCCGGTAAAATGACAGCCCGGGAGCGGATTGAGCTGCTCCTGGACCCAGGCTCCTTTGTGGAAACCGATATGTTTGTCCAGGGGGAAGCGCCGGAATTTGGCAAGAGTGATGAACAGCTGGGTGAAGGGGTTGTCACCGGTTATGGTACCATCAATGGCCGGCTGGTCTACGTTTTTTCCCAGGATTTCACCGTCTATGGCGGGGCCCTGGGGGAAATGCATTCTCTCAAAATTTGCAAAATCATGGACCTGGCCATGAAATCGGGGGCCCCGGTGATCGGGCTCAATGATTCGGGGGGTGCCCGTATCCAGGAAGGAGTGATGGCCCTTTCCGCTTATGGCAATATCTTTTACCGCAACACCCTGGCCTCAGGGGTGATACCCCAGATATCGGCCATTATGGGGCCCTGTGCCGGTGGAGCCGTCTATTCCCCGGCTATCACCGATTTTATCTTTATGGTGCAGGAGACTTCCAAGATGTTTATCACCGGTCCGCAGGTGATTAAGGCTGTTACCGGGGAGGATGTTTCCACTGAACAACTGGGAGGTGCCATGACCCATAACCATGTCTCCGGGGTGGCCCAGTTCCTGGCTCATAATGAAGAGGACTGTTTGCGGCAGATACGCACCCTCCTTTCCTATATACCTCAGAACAATATGGAGGAACCGCCCCGGGTGGAGCCACGGGAGCCCTTCGGCCGGGCGGAAGACATCCTGAAAATCGTGCCCACAGAACCTAACAAACAGTATGATGTCCGGGATGTCATCCAGGCAGTAGTGGATGGGGGCGAATTCTTCGAAGTCCATCGCTACTGGGCGGAAAACTGTGTGGTGGGCTTCGCCCGTTTGGATGGCTACAGTGTGGGCATTGTGGCCAACCAGCCCAAAGTGCTGGCCGGTTGTCTGGATATCAACAGCGGGGACAAAATCGCCCGGTTTGTCCGTTTCTGTGATTGCTTCAATATCCCCATCATCACTTTTGTGGATGTACCTGGCTTTTTGCCGGGCACGGCCCAGGAATATGGGGGTATTATTCGTCACGGAGCTAAAATCCTTTACGCTTACTCAGAGGCGACAGTGCCGTTGATGACGGTGATTTTACGCAAGGCTTACGGAGGAGCTTATGTGGCCATGTGCAGCCGCTCCCTGGGAGCTGATGTGGCTCTGGCCTGGCCGACAGCGGAAATCGCCGTTATGGGTCCCGATGGTGCAGCCAATATCATCTTCAAGGATGAAATCAACAGTGCCGATAATCCAGAGGAAGTGCGGGCGCGCCGGACGGCGGAATACCGCGAAAGGTTTGCCAACCCCTATGTGGCCTGTGCCAAGGGGCTGGTGGATGACGTTATCGATCCCCGGCAGACCAGGGCCCGCTTGATTCAGTCCCTGCACATGCTGCGCAATAAACGGGAAAGCCGGCCGCCGAAGAAACACGGCAATATTCCGTTCTAAAGGAGGGAGAGCCGTGTTTAAAAAAATCCTGATTGCCAATCGGGGAGAAATTGCGGTTCGGATTATCCGGGCCTGTCATGAACTGGATATCGCCACTGTGGCCGTTTATTCCGAAGCGGATGCCCATAGTTTGCATGTGCAGCTGGCCGATGAGGCCTATTGCCTCGGGGGCCCCCGCAGCTACCTGGAGGCGGAAAAAATCATCGAGGTGGCTGTCAAAGCTGGTGCCCAGGCGGTGCATCCCGGCTATGGCTTCCTGGCGGAAAACGCTGATTTCGCCCGGCGCTGTGCTGAAAACGGTCTGGTCTTTATCGGCCCCTCCCCGGAGGCCATCGAAGCCATGGGGGATAAAGCGGTGGCCCGGGAAACCATGATCAAGGCCGGAGTGCCGGTAGTACCAGGCAGTGAAGCTATTATTGAGTCGGAGGCAGAAGCGTTGAAACTGGCTACCAGAATGGGCTTTCCTGTGCTGTTAAAAGCAGCTGCCGGCGGGGGCGGCCGGGGGATGCGGATTGTCCGGCAGAAGTCGGAGTTTGCCGAGGCCTGGCGGGCAGCCCGTTCTGAAGCCCAAACCTGGTTTAATAATCCTGATGTCTATCTGGAAAAATATCTGGAGAACTGCCGTCACATCGAGTTTCAAATACTGGCTGATAACCACGGCAACGTAGTTTATCTGGGAGAACGGGACTGTTCGGTACAGCGCCGGAATCAGAAATTGATTGAAGAAGCGCCGTCTCCTGCCCTCAGCAGCCGCTTGCGCGAAATCATGGGGGGAGTGGCGGTCCGGGCAGCTCAGGCCGTTAACTATTCCGGTGCTGGCACGGTGGAATTTCTCCTGACCCGGGATGGCGACTTTTATTTCATGGAAATGAACACCCGGATTCAGGTAGAGCATCCCGTGACTGAAATGATTACCGGAATCGATTTGATCAAGGAGCAAATTCGCATTGCGGCCGGAGAGCCTCTGGGTTATGAGCAAAAGGATATCCAGATCCGCGGCCATGCCATTGAATGCCGGATCAATGCCGAAGACCCCTTTAACAATTTCCTGCCCAATCCAGGTACGATCACCTTTTACCGTCCGCCGGGCGGTTTCGGGGTGCGGCTGGACAGTGCAGCTTACCAGGGGTATACTATTACTCCCTTCTACGATTCCATGATCGGCAAACTGATTGTCTGGGGGCATGACCGGCAGGAAGCCATTCAGCGCATGCGCCGCTGTCTCAAGGAATTTCTCATTGAAGGGGTAACTACCACCATCCCCTTTCATCTACAGGTGCTGGATAATTTCTATTTTCAAAAAGGGGAGGTCTATACTAATTTCCTTACTACCCGCATGGGACCCCTGGCACCCAAGGAAAAAGTAGCGGTGCGCCCGCCGGTGGCTGAGGCTGTACCTCAACCCGGACCTGAAGCGGTAAAGGCGGTTACCGGCAGTGACAATCAGAGGGTGGCCGGGGCCGGAGGGGAACTGACCCCGGAATTGCTGGCAGTGATTGCTGCAGCCGTGGATGCAGTCAGTGATGGTAAGCCGTTACAGATAAGAGAAATCAGGAGAGCAGACAGGGACGGCGGTTTGGCTGGCGGCAGTCCCTGGCGAGTGCTGGGATTGTATCAGCAGATGCAAAGCAGACTGCTGAGGTAGGAAGGGGAGAGATGCATGAAAAAGTTGCGAATAACCATTAATGGCATAGCTTATGAAGTTCTGGTGGAGGAACTGCCCACTGAAGCCGGGGCCCAGACGCCGGCTACCATTCAGCGTTCGGCGCAACCGGCGGCGACACCGCCGCCTCCTGCAATGGCTGCTCCGGCCGCCGCTCCGGTGGCTACTGGCAAAGGGCAGGTAACCGCTCCCATGCCGGGGGTGATCAAAGGAGTAAAGGTCAAGCCGGGGGATAAGGTAGATGCCGGGCAGGTGCTGGTGATACTGGAAGCGATGAAAATGGAAAATGAAATTGCTGCCAAACAGGCTGGTACCGTTAAGGAAGTGCTGGTCAGTGAAGGCCAGAACGTGGGCATGAATGAAGTGCTGGTAGTGATAGAATAAAAAGAGGGCGAAGAGCCCTCTTTTTACATTTTATGCCCGGTGGGATGGGGCTGGCCAGTTTGTCCCATCATACCGGATTCAGCCATCATCATTTTCATTTCTTCCATCATGGCTTTCATGTCTTTGATTAATTGCATCATTTTTTCTTTCTGTTCACCATTCATCGTAGACAGCATTTTTTCCATTTGCATAATTCTGGTCTGTTGTTCAGCCATCATTTTAGCCATTTTTTCCTTCATCATGCCCTGTTTCATATTCATGCTGGTTTGTTTTGCATCCATCATTTTATCAGCCAGTTCGGGACTGTTGTTTAAGGTTATTAAATTTTTCTGGGCCAGTTTGGCCAGCAGTGTTACTGCTTCGGCGCGGGTAATTTCCTGATGGGGGCGCAACTGGTTGTTTTCCTCTGCAGGCACCAGTACACCTTGCTGTACGAGATAAGCAACGGCCTTGCGGTCTGCATCCGGGATATCCTGCTGGTCATTGTATGCAGACAGGAGTGCGGTGGTTTCTTCAACGGTTAAAGCCTCAGCGGCGCTATTTAAACCGAACAGATCTACAATACCTTTAATTACTGCTACCCGGTGAGTCATGGTCAGGCTGGCTTCTTTGCCGGATACCCTGGTAAGTAAACGGTTGAGATGCTTCAGGTCCATTTTCATGTCGGGATGAAACTGGCCGTTTCCCGTACCCTTTACCATTCCTTTACTTTGCATGAACTGAATATAAGGGGCGGCGGGATGGTTGGTTATGTCGCTAAACTGAGTTTCAGCAGCGAAACTCAAAGATGGCACAGCCAGCACAGCTGCAGTTACAAAGGTTACAATTGTTTTTTTCATAATACAGTCCCCCTTCGCTATTAATTAGTTTATCTATTACATAGTGTAATATACATTTTTGGCTAAAATATGTCGAATTTATGAAGATTTTGTGAAGATGTTGTGAAGACGTTATTATATTTTTACTGTATTTCCCAGCTCTCACCCGGATTAAGGATAATTACTTCCGCTCCTGTTTCCGCTTCTACCCGCTGTTTGAAACTGGTGGCATCCTGGGCGATCAGGGGCCAGGTGTTGTAATGCATGGGGATCACATAACGGGGGGTAAGCATTTTCACCGCCTCCAGGGCATCATCAGGACCCATGGTGAAATTATCCCCGATGGGGATAAAGGCTACATCCAGCACATGCCGGCGGCCGATCAAGGCCATATCTCCAAAGAGTCCCGTATCGCCGGAATGATAGAGGGTCAAGCCATCCATTTCCACGATAAAGCCACAGGGGTTGCCCAGATAGATGGCAGGGTATTCGCCGCTGGAACTGCCATGCAGAGCCGGGGTTAGCTTGATTCTCACCGGGCCGAAATTGTAGCTGCCGCCGATATGCATGGGATGGACAGTGGCCCCCTGGGTGGCACAGTAGTTGGCGATTTCAAAAACGCTGACAATGGTGCCATTGCTCTGGCGGGCGATAGCCACACTATCTCCCAGGTGATCACCATGGCCGTGACTGACCAGGATATATTCGGCCTGGATTTCCCCGGGCTGATGTTTGGCGACGGGATTGCCGGTCAGAAACGGATCGATGGCAACTCGAGTCTGGTTTCCTGTCAGCCAGAAGCCGGCATGACCGAGAAATGTAATCTTCATAGCTCTCAACCTCCTGAAATAATTTTCTGATTATATTTTAACTGCTGGTGCAAACTTTGCCAAATTCAGTTATAATAGGAGAAGATAAAGGAGGCGAAAAAATTGCTGAAAAATAAAGGGGAGCTGGCTTTACTGGTAGTGACCCTGATCTGGGGCACTACTTTTATTGTGACTAAGCTGGGGCTGGGGGAGATGCCGCCATTTAGCTATCTGGCCATCAGGTTTACCATTGCGGCTCTGGTGCTGGGGGTGATCTTCTGGCAGCAGATTAAAGCCCTGCCGGCGGGGGGCTGGTGGGCAGGGATCAAGCTGGGATTGGTTCTGGGCGCTGGCTTTGTTCTGCAGACCCTGGGCTTATTGAGCACTACTGCCTCCAAGTCAGCTTTCATAACCGGCCTGGCGGTGGTATTAACCCCGGTAGTAGCTTTTTTCCTTTACGGGCAAAAGCCCTCCCGGGCAGTCTGGTTGGGGTCACTTCTGGCTTTCACCGGGCTGGCTTTGCTTTCCTGGTCTCCGGAACTGGTGCAGGGCGAGTTTAACCGGGGAGATGTACTGACCCTGCTGTGTGCCATTGCCTTTGCCCTCCATATTGTGCTGGTTTCCCGTTATGCCGGCCGCTACCCTACCGGCCCCTTTACCTGGCTGCAGTTACTGGTGATCGGTTTGGGTTGCTGGCTGTTCTCCTGGTGGACCGGGGAAAGCTGGCTGATGGCCGGAAAGGCAACCTGGCTGGGTTTACTGTACATGGGGGTAATAGCCACCGGTCTGGTATTATTTTTGCAAAACTGGGGCCAGCGCTTTACATCGGCCCAGCGGGCAGCTATAATCTTTACTTTGGAGCCAGTTTTTACAGCGGTGTTTGCATTTGTCTTTCTAAGAGAGACACCAACCCTGCAGCTGTGGCTGGGAGGGACATTGATTTTAGTAGGGATTCTTTATTCGGAAATCGGGGATCAGCGCATAAAATCCCGGGAACTGGAAATAATGGAGGCGAATGATGGGTAAGTCGATTGTACCAGCAGGGAAAACTATGATACAATAATGGTAGCACAATCGGGTTGTTATGCAACACAGGAGAGGAAGGAGTGCGGACCATGGCACCACAAACCAAACATGAGCAGATATTGCAGTATATTGAGGCATTACCGGTTGGAACCAAGGTTTCGGTGCGGCGAATTGCCCGGGAGCTGGAAGTAAGTGATGGTACAGCCTATCGGGCCATCAAGGAGGCGGAGGCCCAGGGGCTGGTCAGTTCCATTCCCAAAGTAGGTACAGTGCGGATCGAAACTCCGGAGGCACGGGAAATTGAGGATCTAACCCTGGCTGAAATCAAGCGCCTGGTTGAGGGTACAGTGCTTACAGGTGAAGAGTATTTGAGCCGAGGGATTAAAGCTTTTACAATTGGAGCGTCAACGGTGGATGTATTGCCCCATTATGTTGAAGAGGGCAGTGTCTTTATTGTGGGTAACCGTACTGATGCTCAGCGGGCGGCCCTGGAGCTGGGGGCCCATCTGCTGATTATCGGGGGCTTTACCCCGGAAGAAGAGATTATCCAGCTGGCCCGGCAAAAAAATCGGGCGGTCATTTCCACCCCCTATGACACTTTTGCTGTGACCAGTATCATTAACCGGGCCCTGCTGGCAGCCATGCCGGACAAGGAGATTGTGCTGGTAGAAGATGCTATGGTGCGGGAGTTCCGCTATTTAAAAGCAACTGACCGGATTGCCGACTGGCACGCCGCGGTGGAGAAATATCACCACAGCCGTTTCCCGGTTTTGAACGAGGCCGGGGAGGTTATTGGCCTGGTTACCCCCGTAGATGTGTTTGGGCGGGAAGAGGAGGAACCGATTTCGGCGGTAATGCGGCCGGCAGTTACAGTTGAACAGGATGTCTCCATTGGTCATGCCGCCCGTCTGATGATCTGGGAGGGCCAGGAGCTGCTACCTGTAGTGGATGACAGGGGCAGGGCAGTGGGGGTGCTCAGCCGGCAGGATATTATCAATGCCTATCAGCATCTGCAGAAGCAGCCCCATATAACTGATACCCTGGATAATATTGTCCTTTCCGGTTTTCGCATGGAAGATACCGAGCTGGGGGTGAAGCTGCTGGGGGAAATTACAGAATTTATGACCAATGAATTTGGCTTTGCATCGGTAGGTGTGCTGGTTACATTGATTAATTCCACCGCTTATATAGCCCTTAAACGCCGCAAACGTCTGGACTTGTCCACCGAGAGCCTAACTCTGTTACATATAGAGCCGGTACCCTTTGACCAGCAGGTAGAAGTAGAGGCTGCCGTCCTTTCCACCTCCCGTCGGGTAGCCAAAATTGAAGTAACAGTACGGCAGGGAGAGCAACTGGTGGCTAAAGCCTTTATTACCGGCAAGAACCTGGAGAGGTGAGCGAAATGAAGAAAAAAATGGTACTGATCTGGGCCTTGACCGGGCTGGGACTGTTCTGGTTTGCCAAACTGGCTGAGGATCTAATCTATCATGAGCTTTACCCTTTTGATTCCCTGGTGTCAGGCTGGATTCAGGGCTGGCGCCAGCCCTGGCTGACCGAACTAATGCGGGCTATTACCTTTATGGGCAGCGGTAAGGCGGTTATTCCTCTGAGTTTGCTGGCTTTATGGCTGCTGGGGCATTCTCAGGCCGGGAAGCGGGCAGCCCAGCTTTCCGGGGCTGTACTCATTGGCGGAGTGGCGCTGGAGGAGAGTTTGAAGCGCCTCTTTCATCGTCCCCGGCCACCCCGGCCCTGGTTAACTGAGGCCAGTGGTTTTAGTTTTCCCAGCGGCCATGCCATGATCGGGATTATTGCTTATGGATTGCTGGCTTACTGGGCCTGGAAGCTGCTACCCCGGCCATATAACAGAATGGCAGCGGCCCTGGCGGTATTGTTGTTTTTACTTATTGGTTTAAGCCGGGTCTATCTGGGGGTACATTATCCCAGTGATGTGCTGGCGGGCTTTGCGGCAGGAGTCTTCTGGCTGGGAACCTGGTGGCTGGCAGTAAAAAATTTTAACTGGCTGGTTGACGGTCAAAGAAAGAGGAGCGTATAATAATACTTGAAATAAATAATTCCTCGTTAGGTGAGGCTACTGTATAGACAGATGCCACTGCCCAGAAATGTCGAGAGACACCAATGGGTTAGCAGATATGGCCGGCTTAAGGCTTTATCTAATGTGGCTGGCGAACAGCCTAGCTATACAGAGCTAAAACTCAAACGAGTGGGGAGTGAAGATGAAACTTGGCTTCCCATTTTCGGGAAGTTTTTTTTTTGGAGGTGATGAAGAGTATGGATGGAAGTAAAGGTAAAGATAACAGCGACGAATTACGAAGTATATTGGCAAAGGAGTGTTATCCATGGTGGAAATCTTCATCACCGAAACTAATAATAATTCACTGCAAAAAAGCCAGATTACCAAAGGGGTTTGGATTGATGTAACAGCACCTGAGCCTCATGAGACCGACCTGCTGGTTGAGCATACAGGGGTAAAGAGGGAATTTCTTTTTCACCCTCTTGATCTGGATGAGCAAGCTCGCATTGATCAAGAAGGAGACCAGATCCTGATCATTGTGGATATTCCTTACAGCGAAAGTGATCAGGATTTTTATACGGTACCTTTAGGTATTATAATTGTTAGAGATGAATTTATAATTACCGTGTGCAGTGTACAGAGCCCTGTGATTGAAGACTTTAAACGGGAAAAAGTCAAAGGTTTTTTCACCTATAAGAAAACTAGGTTCGTTTTTCAACTGTTTCAACAAATCTCCAGCTATTATTTAAAGTATTTGCGCATGATTAACCGTAAACGGGAACAAATAGAATCCATTTTGCACCAATCAATGAAAAATGAAGAAATTTTTAATCTATTAGATTTAGAAAAGAGTTTGGTCTATTTCACTACTTCCTTGAAAGCTAATGAACTGCTGATGGAAAAAATGCTGCGCTTAAAAATTTTAAACATGTATGAAGAAGACAAAGATGTACTGGAAGATGCTATAATAGAAAATAAGCAGGCTATTGAAATGGCCCACATTTACAGTAATATTTTGAGTGGAATGATGGATGCTTTTGCTTCCATCATATCCAACAATCTTAACATTGTAATGAAATTTTTAACATCGGTTACTCTTGTCTTATCGATACCTACTATGGTTGCCAGTTTCTTTGGCATGAATGTCAGTATTCCGATGCAAAATTATCCCCATGCTTTCCTGATGACAATCATTTTATCTTTATTACTATCTGTCTTGCTAGCCATCTATTTCAGGAAAAAAGACCTGTTTTAAAGGTGGTGCCGCCATTGAGTTTTGTTCATCTTCATGTTCATACTGAATACAGTTTGCTGGATGGAGCGGCCCGAATAAAAAAGCTGGTACAGAAGGCAGTCGAACTGGGTATGCCTGCCCTGGCCATCACTGACCATGGCGCCATGTTCGGCGTGATCGATTTTTATAAAGCCTGCCGTCAGGCGGGGATTAAGCCCATCATTGGCAGTGAAGTGTATGTGGCTCCCCGCAGCCGCTGGCAAAAAGAGGCCAAAATGGATGAATCCCCCTATCACCTGGTGTTGCTGGCGGAAAACGAGCGGGGATATCGCAACCTGGTGACTCTGGTTTCCCTGGCTTATACCGAAGGCTTTTATTATAAACCGCGGGTGGACAAGGAGCTTTTACGCCAGCACAGTGAAGGCCTGATCGCCCTCAGTGCCTGTTTGGGAGGGGAAGTAGCCTGGCACTTGAGCCAGGGCCAGGAGGAGTTGGCCCGGCGGGCTGCGCTGGAATACCGGGAGATTTTTGGGCCGGCAAACTTTTTTCTGGAGCTGCAAAACCACTACCTGGAGGAACAGTTGCGGGTTAATGCCGGTCTGGTGCGCCTCAGCCGGGAACTGGGTTTGCCGCTGGTGGCTACCAATGATGTGCATTGTGTGGAAAAAACTGATGCGGAAGTACAGGAGATTTTACTCTGCATCCAGACCGGTAAAACCCTGGAAGATGCGGACAGGATGCAATTTGAGAGCCGGGAATTTTACCTCAAGTCCCGGGCGGAAATGGAGCTGGTACTGGGCCAGTATCCCGAAGCCCTGGATAATACCCTGGCCATTGCCGAGCGTTGCCAGCTGGAACTGGAATTCGGCCGTTTACATTTGCCCGAATATCAGGTGCCAGAGGGGCATAATTTGGACAGCTATCTGGAAGAGCTTTGCCGGGAAGGACTCAGGCAGCGCTACCAGCCGGTTACGGCGGAAATGGAGGCCCGGCTGGAATATGAACTGGGTGTAATTCGGCGGATGGGCTATTCCGGCTATTTTCTCATCGTCTGGGACTTCGTTAACTATGCCCGCCGGCAGGGGATTTTTGTCGGGCCCGGCCGGGGCAGTGCTGCCGGCAGTCTGGTGGCCTATGTGCTGGGTATCACCAACATCGACCCTCTACGTTATAATTTGCTGTTTGAGCGGTTTCTCAATCCGGAACGGGTTAGCATGCCGGATATAGATATCGATTTTTGCTTTGAACGGCGGGAAGAAGTAATTCAGTATGTGATCGAAAAATATGGAGCGGACCGGGTTTGCCAGATCATCACCTTTGGTACGATGGCGGCAAGGGCGGCAGTGCGGGATGTGGGCCGGGTACTGGGACTACCCTACGGGGAAGTGGATAGGGTAGCCAAGCTCATCCCCGCTGAACTGGGGATGACTATTGAAAAGGCCCTGCAGGTTTCCGGTGAGCTCAAGGCCCTGTATCAGGAAAAACCAGCGGTAAAGAGATTACTGGACCTGGCGGCAGCGGTGGAAGGTATGCCCCGCCATGCTTCTACTCATGCGGCCGGGGTAGTGATCGGAAAAGAACCCCTGCAGGAGGTGATCCCCCTCTATCGTTCCGCTGATGGGATTATTACCACCCAGTTTGCCAAGGAGACGGTGGAAGAAGTCGGACTGTTGAAAATGGATTTGCTGGGGCTGCGCACCCTGACGGTAATGCGGGATACCCTGGCTTATATCCGGGAAAGGCGCGGTATCGAACTGGATCTGGATCAACTGCCGTTGGATGATAGAGCGACTTATGAACTTTTAAGCCGGGGAGAAGGAATCGGTGTCTTCCAGCTGGAATCTGCGGGGATGCGGCAGCTGCTCAGGGAACTGAAACCGGAGTGTATTGATGATATCATCGCTCTGGTGGCCCTCTATCGGCCTGGCCCCCTGGGTTCCGGCATGGTGGAGGATTTTATCAGGAACAAACATGGCCAGCAGCAGATTAAATATCTGCATCCCAAACTGGAACCAATTTTGCGCTCTACCTACGGGGTGATTCTCTACCAGGAACAGGTGATGCGGATAGCTTCTGACCTGGCAGGCTTTACGCTGGGAGAAGCGGACCTGTTGCGTCGGGCCATGGGCAAGAAAAAACCGGAGGTCATTGCTGGACTGCGCCAGCAATTTGTGGAGGGGGCGGTGGCCAATGGAGTAGAAGCGGAAGTGGCCGGACAGATCTTTGATCTGATGGAATATTTCGCCGGTTATGGCTTTAATGCCAGCCACTCGGCGGCCTATGGCCTGCTGGCCTACCAGACTGCTTACTTGAAAGCCAACTATCCCGAGGAATTCATGGCTGCCTTGCTAACCTCAGTGATGGGCAATGCCGATAAAGTAGCCATTTATATCGAAGAATGCCGCCGCATGGGGATTAAGGTTCTGCCTCCGGATGTTAACCAGAGCGGGCTGGGATTCACTGTAACCGAAGCAGGAATTAGAATGGGCCTGGCAGCCATCAAGAATGTGGGGCAGGGGCCGATCCAGGCCATTATTGCGGCCAGAAACGATGGGCCTTTTCTCTCTTTCCAGGACTTATGCGAGCGGGTGGATTTATCCCAGGTCAACAAAAGAGTGCTGGAGTCCTTGATCCGCGCCGGGGCGCTGGACAGCCTGGGCGGACACCGGGCCCAGTATATGGCAGCTCTGGATTTAATGGTAGAACACGGTCAACAGGTACAACGGGAACGCGCTGGCGGCCAGCTCAGCCTGTTTGATGTGCTGGGGGAAAAGGCGGCAGCGGAAATTCCCCTGCCGCAGGTTCCTGCCTGGACGGAGGCAGATATATTACAGAATGAAAAGGAATATCTCGGGCTCTATATTTCCGGCCACCCGCTGGACCAGTTTCGCACCTTACTTCATTCTCCTGGCTTTACCCCTCTGGCGCAACTGGGGGAAATGGCTGAAGGTAAGATGGTCTACTGTGGCGGCTTGCTGGTGGAAATCAAGCCCACTCTTAGCCGGCGGGGGGAAGAAATGGCCTTTGCCTGGCTGGAGGACCTGGCCGGGAAAGTGGAGCTGGTTATCTTCGGCAGTATTTTGAAAAAATATCGGAGTCTGTTACAACCGGAACGTACCCTGGCGATTAAGGGCAAGGTCAACCACAATGATGACGGAGTAAAGCTGCTGGTGGAAGAGGTGTTGCCTCTAGAAGATTTTGTGCTGCCAGCACTGGAACCCCGGGCTCCGCAATTTCGGCCTTTAATACAGGTTTATCTGCGTTTACCAGGACCCCGGGCACAAGCGGTGGAAATCCGGGAAAAAGTGCTGACCTTGCTGTCCCGTTATCCCGGCCCTCATCCGGTGGTACTGGTCTATGTCAGTCCTGCGGGGAAGGAGGCGGAATACTTGCCGGTCAACTGGCGAGTAGAGCCAGGGGAAAGCATGGTGAAGGAATTGCAAAACCTGCTGGGCGAGGGGACGGTAGTGACCAGACCCTTCATAGCCAGAACCAATGGGAAGGAGCGAAAATATGAAGCGGCACAACCGATGGCTTAAAGGAATAGCGGTGTTCATTTTAATGACCTGGTTGCTGGGCGGGCTACAGGGGGAAGCGGCCACAGCTACGGTAACAGTCACTCAAAAAGGAGCAGCGGTGAGCGGTGGACCAGGGGTAAGTTACCGGCAGTATGATATAAAAATTGGCAGCAAGAAAACCGTGCTAAAAGCAGTAAGTGTGGATTTAAAGACTCCGGGCTTACGCCTGGCCGTGGCTCTGGGCGGAGGCCAGGTGGGAAAAACCGCATCCCTGGAGGCGCTGGCCCGCAGCAAGAATGGCATTGCGGCAGTAAATGGCACTTATTTTAACTCCTATTCCGATTTTCAGCCTCAGGGCAATCTGCTGGTTGAAGGTATACCGGTTCATACCGGCAATACCGGTACTACTGCCCTGTTCACCCGGACAGGGGAGCTGTTGATGGAAAGACTGCAAAGCGAAGTAACAGGGAGTATCAATGGTTCCTGGGATTATCGCAACAACTGGTATGCCTGGGGGCTAAATCACGTCTATGCTGAAGCTGATGCCAGTGCTGTCTTCACACCGGCCCGCGGCCTTAGGACCGGGACCCGTTCCGGAAAAGAAGTGATTGTTCGTCAGGGCCGGGTGGTGGCTATCAGTGGGCCCAACTCCCAGATTCCGGCGGATGGTTTTGTTATTCATTTTGGCCCGGGATCAAAGGCTCAGGCGCAGTTCAACAAATTCAGAGTGGGCGATCGCGTACAATGGCGGTTGAACTGGCATATTGGCAGCAAAACGGGTCCTATTCTGGACTGGCGGCAGGGAGCGGTTGGTCTGGGAGCAGGGCCGCTACTGGTTAAGAATGGCCGGGTGGTAGTTAACCCGCAGGCGGAAGGAATTACTCACTGGAAACAGACGCAGGCTGCCGGGCCCAAAAGCTTTGTGGCCATCCTGCCCGGCAAGGTTGTGTTAATGGGCAATATCAGTGACGCTACCGTATACCAGCTGGCAGCAGTTTTGCAGAAACTGGGCGTCAGGGATGCCATGGCTCTGGATGGGGGAGCTTCTACCGGTCTGTACTGGCAGGGAAAATATCTTACCCGCCCGGGGCGGCTGTTGAGCAATGCCCTGGTGGTAGTACGGGGAAGTGCCTGGCCAGCTGCCCAGGTCAAACCTGGCTGGGAAATTGCCGCCGATCTGGTTAAAGCGGGCAAATTTGAGGAAGCCTTACAGTATGACCCGCAAAATCCAGATGCCCATTATCAGCTGGGGTTGAAACTGAAAGCGGCTGGGCAACTGACTGAAGCTGCCCGGCATCTGGATGAAGCTTTTCGGTTAAATCCCCGCAATGAGGAGGCTATCAATACCCTGGGCTGGCTTTATTACAGTCAGCGCCAGTATGACCTGGCAATCCAGGCTTTCCAGGAGGAAATTCGCTGGTTTCCGCAGAAAGCCAATGGTTATTATGGACTGGGCCTGTGTTATGCCGCCTGGGATGTGAAGGACTACGCTGCAGCCAGGCTAAACCTGAACAAGGCCGTGGCTTTAGATCCCGGTGGCACTGTTGGGGCAAAGGCCAGAGCAGCCCTGGTCAGTTTGCCTCAGTAACAGGGGGTGAAAAGATGTTACCCAATGAAAAAAAAATCTATACCTATCGGGACTATTTAGCCTGGGAAGGGGAAGATAAACTGGAAATCATCGAAGGAGTACCCTATCTGCAGGCATCACCGGGGCGGGAACATCAGAGGGTCTCAATGAATCTTTCCCTGTTGCTGGGAAGCTATTTCCGCGATAGGGACTGTGAGGTCTACGCTGCCCCGTTTGATGTATTGCTGCTTGCTCCTGGCGAGAGTGAAGAGGACTGCACCAACGTGGTTCAGCCTGATTTACTGGTGGTATGTGATCAGACCAAACTTGATGAAAGAGGCTGTAAAGGCAGTCCTGATCTGGTAGTGGAGATTTTGTCCCCTTCTACCGCTTCCATTGACTATATCAAAAAAATGGCACTCTATGAAAAATACGGGGTGAAAGAATACTGGATTGTTTCCCCGAAAAGCAGGACAGTACAAATATTTGCCCTGGTGGATGCTCATTTTAATGAACCGGATACCTTTGCCCTGGGGGAAACGGTCAGCAGCCGGCTCTTTTCCGCCCTGGCTTTCCCGGTAAAAGAAATTTTTCGCTAGTGGCAGCATGGTTCGCCCTGCCCTCCTTCGTGCATATGATAGGATACCTGAAGGAGGGGAAGAAGTATGCGTCAGGAGATGCTGGCCCTGTTAAAAGAGCGGGGAGTAGATGTCCGGGATATAGCCAGAATCGTGTTGAGGTTGCAAAAGCCCTTTAGTCCGGAACTTACCCTGGAAGAGTGTCTGGAGGCAGTCCACAGCGTATTGCGCAAGCGGGAAGTACAATATGCTTTGCTCACGGGACTGGCTCTGGATAAACTGGCAGAGCAAGGGCTGTTGCCTGAACCGTTACAGACCATTGTGGCGGGAGATGAACCTCTGTATGGAATAGATGAAAATCTGGCCATGGCTATTGCCAGTATTTATGGGACAGTGGGAATTACCAGTTTTGGTTATCTGGACAAGAAAAAGATGGGAATTATCGGCAGACTGGATAAAAGCAAACTAAATCGCGTAAATACCTTTCTGGACGACCTGGTGGCAGGTATTGCCGCTGCAGCTTCTGCCCGGATTGCGCATCATTATTGCAAAACCCCCTGAGCTATGATAACATTTAAGCTGAAATGAGTATGAGCATAAAGAGGTGGCCGTTTTGTTAAACCTGGAAGATATTGCGGGTGACTATATTGTGGTCAAAGCCAAAGAAAATGGAGTGACTATTATCGGTTTGACCAGGGGCAAGGACACCAAGTTTCATCATTCGGAAAAGCTGGATCGGGGCGAAGTGATGATTGCCCAGTTTACTGAACATACTTCAGCTATTAAAATCAGAGGCAAGGCTTCTATCTATACCAAACATGGTGTGGTGGAAGCGGGAGAATAACCAGAGAAAACCTGGCCGGAGAAGGAAAAGGGAGGGCGGAAAAAGGTGCTAAAAGTAGTTTATATCGCTCCCAGCAAAACGGCAGCGGAAAAACTGCGGGATGTGCTGATGGCAGAAGGGTTTCTGGTTTCACTACGTCCGGTGGGCCTGGCCAGTTCCACCCAGGATGACCGCGCTTATGAAATACTGGTTCCGGCTTCCGAACTGGAAGACGCTCTGGAAGTTATTAACAATCATGCTGTCTATGGACGTTAAAGGGAAATGAGGTGAAAGCCCGTTCATGGCTTTAAAGGATTTATTTAAAAAGCCCAAATATGTGACGGTCCAGCCCGGACCGGCTAAACCGGCAGAACCGGCAGTTAAACGGGAAATACCGGAAGGACTCTGGCAAAAATGTGCTAAATGCGGTCAGATTGTGTTTATAAAAGAACTGGAACGCAATCTCAAAGTTTGCCCCCATTGCCAGTTCCATTTCCATCTCACTGCCCGGGAAAGGATTCAGCAGTTAGTGGATGGGGACAGCTTTGTCGAACTGGATGCCGGGCTTACTTCCGTAAATCCGTTGGGCTTTCCCGGCTATGAGGGCAAACTGGCTGAAGCCCAGAGCAAAACTGGCTTAAAGGAAGCTGTTGTGTGTGGTACTGCCACCATTGGGGGCCAGCCTGTAATGCTGGTGGTGATGGACAATCAGTTCATTATGGCCAGCATGGGCTCAGCGGTAGGGGAAAAAATCACCCGGGCTATTGAGGCTGCCATTGAACGGCGGTTACCGGTAGTGGTTTTTGCCACTTCCGGGGGAGCCCGCATGCAGGAAGGCATTCTCTCTCTGATGCAAATGGGCAAAACCAGCCTGGCGGTGCGCCGATTGAAAGAGGCAGGCCTGCTCTACATAACGGTTCTGACTGATCCCACCACCGGTGGGGTGACTGCCAGTTTTGCCTCCCAGGGGGACATCATTCTGGCTGAACCGGGTGCTCTCATCGGCTTTGCCGGGCCCCGGGTGATTGAACAGACCATCAGACAGAAGTTGCCGGAAGGGTTTCAGCGGGCGGAGTTTTTGCAGCAACATGGTCAGGTGGACAAGGTAGTACACCGCAAGGAACTGGCAACGGTACTGACTAAACTGCTGGCCTGGCACCAGCCTCAGGAGGTGAGGGCTTAATGGCTGTGACTTTACTGGAGTTTGAAAAGCCTCTCCTGGAGCTGGAAAACAAAATCGCGGAACTGAGGAAATTTTCCCAGGAGAAGGGGATTGACCTCTCGCGAGAAATCGCTACTCTGGAGGAAAAAGCCCGGCAGCTGAGTCAGGAGATCTATACCAGCCTGACACCCTGGCAGAAGGTGCAAATCGCCCGTCATCCCCAGCGGCCAACCACCCTGGACTATATTAATTTAATTTTTGATGATTTCATCGAATTGCACGGTGACCGCAATTTTGCCGATGATGCTGCTCTGGTAGGGGGGATTGCCCTCCTGGAAGGGCGGCCGGTAACGGTGCTAGGGCACCAGAAAGGGCGGGATACCAGGGAAAATATTGCCCGCAATTTCGGTATGCCCCATCCTGAAGGCTATCGCAAGGCCATTCGCTTGATGGAACAGGCGCAACGGTTTAAACGCCCCATCATCACCTTTATTGATACCCCGGGGGCTTTTTGCGGGATTGGGGCAGAGGAACGGGGCCAGGGAGAAGCCATTGCCCGAGCTCTTTACGCCATGGCTGGACTTTCTGTTCCCCTGCTGGCAGTAGTTATCGGTGAAGGGGGCAGTGGTGGAGCGCTGGCCCTGGGCCTTGGCAATAAGGTATATATGCTGGAATATTCTGTTTACTCCGTGATTTCCCCGGAAGGCTTTGCTGCTATTCTCTGGAAAGATGGCAGTCAGGCGCCCCGGGCGGCTGAAACCATGAAGCTGACCGCCCAGGATCTCCTGCAGCTGGGGGTAATAGATGGCATCATTCCTGAACCCCTGGCAGGGGCCCATCGGGATCATGAGTTTACAGCCAGCAAGGTCAAGGAGCAACTGCTCCAGGGACTGCAGGAGCTGGCCGGTCAGACGGGAGAACAGTTAATGGAACAGCGTTATCAGCGTTTTCGCCGTATAGGCAGTTTTCAGGAGGGATAAACTATTACCGATGAGGCATTGCCCCATCGGCTCCTTTATTACAAGGCTGGGACAGTTAAAGGCCCGCCAGGACAAAAAGTGGCAAGGGGGTAATTGGCATGAAAAGAATTGGCGTACTTACCAGTGGTGGCGATGCACCGGGCATGAATTCAGCAGTGCGGGCGGTAGTTCGGACTGCCATTTATCACGGTCTGGAAGTGGTGGGAATCGAACGGGGCTATGCCGGCCTGATCAATGGCGAAATGAGGCTGATGAATCTCAGTTCTGTTGGAGATATTGTGCACCGGGGCGGTACCGTTTTACGCACAGCTCGTTCCGAGGCCTTCCGCACTCCGCAGGGCAGGGCCCAGGCGGCTGATAATCTGCGCAAAATGGAAGTGGATGCCCTGGTTGTTATAGGCGGTGATGGGTCCTTCCGCGGTGCCACCTTGCTGGCCAATGAACATGGCATCAAGGTGATCGGCATTCCCGGCACCATTGATAATGATATTCCCTGCACGGATTACACAATTGGTTTTGACACCTGTGTCAACACGGTGCTGGATGCCATCAACAAAATCCGCGATACTGCTACTTCCCATGAACGCACCTTTATCATTGAAGTCATGGGGCGGCGGGCTGGTTACATAGCCCTGCAAGCCGGCCTGGCCGGGGGGGCGGAATCCATCCTCATCCCGGAAGTTCCCTTTAGCCTGGAGGATGTGGTGCAAAAACTTTTAAGAGGCCATGCCCGGGGTAAGTTGCATTCTATCATCCTGGTGGCAGAAGGGGCAGGCAGTGCCCTGGACATCGGTAAATATATTGAAGAAAAAACCGGTTTTGATACCAGGGTGACCATTCTGGGCCATATTCAGCGGGGTGGAGCGCCATCAGCCTTTGACCGGGTGCTGGCAGCCCGCATGGGTGCCAAAGCGGTGGAATTGCTGCTGGCAGGGGAGAGCAAAAAAATGGTAGGTATAGTTTCCGAGCAAATTAAGGACTTTGATATTGAATGGGCTTTGCAGCAGAAAAAGGAGATTGACCTGGAGGTCTATAAACTGGCCAATATTCTTTCGATATAGCAAGAGGAGGGAATTAAGGTGCGGCGTACCAAAATTATTTGCACCATTGGACCTGCCAGTGAGCAGGTGGAAACTCTGGTTCAATTGATTGAAGCTGGAATGAATGTGGCCCGGCTGAATTTTTCCCATGGTACCCACGAGGAACACGGGCGGAGGGTGGAGGCTATCCGCCAGGCATCTGCTAAGGCTAACCGACCGGTGGCCATCTTACTGGATACCAAGGGGCCGGAAATTCGCCTGGGAGTCCTGAAGGAAAAAATCACTGTTAACCCCGGGGACAAGCTGATTCTGACTACGGAAGAGATGGAAGGCGGGGGCAACCGCATACCTGTAACCTATAAAGGCTTGCCTGAAGATGTGCGGGAAGGCACTGCCATCCTCATCGATGATGGCTTGATCGGACTGAAAGTGGAGCGAATTGAAGGCACCGAAATTCACTGTGTAGTGGAAAATGGCGGGGAAATCAGCTCCCGGAAAGGGGTAAATGTTCCCGGTGCTGTCATCAACTTACCAGCTCTTACTGAGAAGGACATTGCCGATATTGAATTCGGGATCAAGATGGGCATGGATTTTATTGCAGCCTCTTTTGTGCGCAAAGCGGCGGACGTGCTGGCCATTCGTGAGATTCTGGAAAAACATGGCTCAGATATGCAGATTATCGCCAAAATCGAAAACCATGAAGGGGTTAACAATATTGATGAAATCCTGAAGGTAGCGGATGGTATCATGGTGGCCCGGGGTGACCTGGGAGTGGAGATTCCCATTGATGAAGTACCGCTGGTCCAGAAAATGATCATCGAAAAATGCAACCGGGCCGGTAAGCCGGTAATCACAGCGACCCAGATGCTGGATTCCATGATCCGCAATCCCCGTCCTACCCGGGCAGAAGCTACCGATGTGGCCAATGCTATCTTTGATGGCACTGATGCGATCATGCTCAGTGGGGAAACAGCAGCGGGCAAATATCCTGTGGAAGCGGTAAAAACCATGGCTCGCATTGCCGAACGGGCGGAAAGGGCTTTGCGCTATGAGGAGTTAACGGTAAGGCGAGGGATAGTGCCGGAACGGACCACCACCGATGCTATCAGCCATGCCACGGTGACTACCGCCCATGATCTGGGGGCTTCCGCTATTATCTGTGCCACCAAATCAGGCCATACAGCCAAAATGGTTTCCAAATACCGTCCTCAGGCACCGGTTGTAGCCATTACTCCCAAAATGGATGTGGTCCGCAAGCTCTTGCTGGTCTGGGGGGTATATCCCCTGCTCTGTAAGGAAACCAAATCCACAGATGAAATGCTGAAGGTATCAGTGGAAACCGCCCTGGCTGCCGGTCTGATAAAAGCCGGTGATCTGGTGGTAATCACTGCCGGTGTACCGGTTGGGGTGCCGGGAACAACCAATTTGATCAAGGTACACACTGTGGGAGAGATTCTGGCCAAAGGAACCGGAATAGGGGCCCGGGCGGTAACAGGTACAGTAAAAGTGGCCCGCACAGCGAAGGAAGCGGAGGCCAAAATCAAGCCTGGTGATATTCTGGTTACCATCGCTACAGATAAGGATTTTGTACCGGTAATGGAAAAATGTGCCGCAGTGATTACCGAAACCGGTGGATTGACCTCTCATGCTGCCATTGTCGGCCTCAATTTGGGTATCGGTGTCGTAGTAGGTGTGGATAATGCTACTCACATTCTGGAGGATGGCACCCTGGTCACCGTTGATGGCATGCGGGGGCTGATTTATCGCGGAACTGCCAATGTTCTCTAATGGTGGCATATCTCCCCTTTCTGTGCTATAATAGTCTCCGGGGAGGGGAAGAAAATGGACAAAAAATGGCAGGGACTGCTGGCAACTGTCATTTCGGCCATGGGCTTCGGCTCCATGGCCATTTTCGTTAAAATTGCCTATCAGCACGGGGCTGATCCCTACAGTTTGCTGGCTTTGCGCTTTCTGGCGGCCTGCGGGGTCCTCTGGCCTCTGCTGGTCTGGAAATATCCCGGCCAGTGGCGACTTGGACCGGTCCAAACCGTGCGTTTTGCTTTACAGGGCTGGCTGGGCTATGGGATTACGGCCATAGGATATTTCTCATCCTTGCAGTATATACCGGCGGGGCTCACCGCTTTGATCCTTTATCTCTACCCCGCTTTGATTGCGTTGCTGGCCTGGTTTTTTGGCCTGGAGCGGCCTTCTTTCTGGCAATGGAGCGGAATAGCTTTGTCCTTTCTGGGTTGTGCCCTGGTGCTTAATCCTTTTGCGGGCGGGTTCAGCGCTACAGAGTGGCGAGGGATAGGTCTGGCTTTGCTGGCTCCAGGGGCTTATGCCCTGTTCGGGATACTGGGGCAGAAAAATGTTGAGGCGAAACCGCCAGTGGTTGTGACTGCCTGGATTTGCCTTGCCTGTGCCCTTTTGTTTAACGCGCTGGCCCCGCCCTGGCGCTGGTGGTCGGCAATGGACCAGACCGGAATACTGGCTGGCCTGGCTATCGGTATCCTTTCAACAGCCCTGGCTATTCTGGGCTATCTCCTCGGAATCGAGAAGCTGGGAGCCAGCCGGGCAGCTTTAATCAGCAGTTTTGAGCCAGCATTTACTGTTTTGCTGGCAGCCCTGGTACTCGGCGAAAACCTGCAGCTCAAAGACTGGTTTGGCTTGCTGGCCATTTTAACCGGAGTGATCCTGGGCCAGGGGAAAAAAGAAGAAGCAGCCCAAACTGCTGCTTCTACTTAACCTGGATTTCACCGCTGAAGCGGTTAACCAGGGTGCCATCGCCTTTTTTCACGACTACCTCCCAGGTATAGACACCAGGGGTGGCCCAGTCAGTGCGGCCGGGTTCCAGGGTGACTTTTTTATCCCAGACCACGGTGTTGAGGCCATCAGGCAGGGGTTCAGTAGGCCGGTCATAAATGACCGCAACTACCTGCTGCTGACTGTTGTAGATTCGAATCGATACATAGCTGGGTTCAGCCAGGTAAAAACGAATAGCATAGCCGGGAATGGCGGAGTTTTTCACCTCATCCACCCTTGGTACAGCATATAACCGGGCCAGTTCGTCTGCTGGCAGATTGTTTACCGGATCCGACTGCGAGGACCCCGGTGGTGGAGTTATTACCGGTGGTGATGCCGGCGGAGAAGGTGGAACCGGATTGTTTGTCCCCGGTGGAGTAGAGCCTCCCGTGCTGATGCTACCGCCGTTACTGTTGCCACCAGCTCCACTGCTGGAGCTGACTCTCCCTGTACTGCTGCTGCCAGGGGTTTGCCGCCCGGGATTGCTGGGGCTAACGGCAGGAGGGCTACTGTTTGCCGGACGGTCACCTATCTTTACTGTCATTTTCCAGCGACTGCGGTTGCCGAACCGGTCCTGGGCGGTGAGCCAGAGGGTGTAGTTGCCTGCTGGCCAGTTTTTAAGGCTGATATTTACCCCGATAGGGCTTACCTGGTACCAGCGACCCTGGATGGGACGAACTACTGCCTTGCCTTTACTGTTATAGACAGCCAGCCAGACCCGGGATTTTTCATTAAAGCGAAAACGCAGGGGCCAGTTACCTCCGCTGACCAGAGGTGGATTGGGCTTTTGCAGCCAGCTGAGGACAGGCGGCTTGCGGTCTGTTATTTTTCTGGTGGTTTTAGCCAGAGCTGGTCCTGGAAAGGCTAATAGCAACAAGAGGAACAAACTCAACCACCTGGTTATTAGCTTCATAGTATCACTCCTCTATTTGATGCATGTCGGCCGCACACTCGTGACTTCAGTCATGAGTAAGGCCGACAAACATTGTACCCCTTGTCCCAAGTATACAACAAATGTAATAATATGTACAAGGGGTGAAGTTATGGAACCGCTGTAAAGGGAGATAACGAAAATCGACCTGGCTATTTTCCGGGAGACGGCCAAAACGAAGCCGGTCAGCAACCTCGCCGGGAATGAGCACTAAAACCTAAAGAACCTGCTTCCGCCCGTTCTGCTACACACGGGCGGGGAAACAATAGGTCTGTGCAACCTACGCGTAAAAAGTGCAATCTCACGATTACATTGTGCCTGGAACAGCAGCAAAAAGGAAGTCTAATTTCCAGTTATTAAAGAACAATTTGGTACAAAAAATGAACGGTTAATATTACCGTTCAGGTTAAATCTCTAAATATATGATACGAGGAGGAAGAAGGCAATTGAAGAAAATCTGGGGATTGCCGCGGAATGTTTTCATACTGGGCTGGGTCAGTTTTTTCAATGACCTCTCCAGTGAGATTGTGATTCGTACCCTGCCCTTGTTTCTCAGCAATATCCTGGGGGTAAAGACTTCGGTTATTGGCTTGATTGAAGGGATAGCCGATACTACAGCTACCCTGCTGAAATTTCTGGCCGGCTATTTATCTGACCGGATTCGGCGCCGTAAACCATGGGTGGTAGCCGGTTATCTGATTCCGGCCCTTTCCCGGCCTTTTCTCTATTTTGCCAGTAGCTGGCTCTGGGTGCTGGGCATTCGCTTTCTGGACAGGGTGGGCAAAGGGATTCGCACCGCCCCCCGGGATGCGCTCATCGCTGATTCGGTGGCTCCGGAAGAGCGGGGGCAGGCTTTCGGTTTTCACCGGGCCATTGACCCCTTCGGAGCGGTGCTAGGAGCTACCCTGGCTGCCTTGCTGGTTTACTGGTCCCAGCAGGGGCAAGTACAACTAACGTTAACAGGCTATCGCTATCTGGTGCTGGCGGCGATCATTCCGGTATTTATAGGTACTATACTGCTGATTTTTTTTGTTAAGGAAGTGGAGCCGAAAGCGGAAAAATCAGCACTGAAACATAGATTGGACTGGTCTTTATCCGGGTTTGACTGGCGCTTTAAGGCATTTTTGCTGATTAATATTCTGTTTACCCTGGGTAATTCCAGTGACGCTTTCTTGCTGTTAAGAGCCCAGAATGTCGGTTTATCGGTGGTGCAGATATTCTTTCTACTGGCTCTCTTTAATTTACTCACGACAGCAGTAGCCTGGCCCGCCGGTAAACTCTCTGACCGCATTCCGCGGATTTATCTGATTGCTGGGGGCTGGCTGGTGTATGCTGTTGTCTATCTTGGTTTCGCCAGAGCTGATAGCAGCTGGCAGGTCTGGTTTTTCTATGCCCTTTATGGAGTCTATTATGGCGCCACCGAAGGGGTGGCCAAGGCCCTGGTGGCGGACCTGGTTCCGGCGGAAAAGCGGGGGACAGCCTATGGCCTCTATAATTTCAGTCTGGGTATCAGTCTGCTGCCTGCCAGTTTGCTGGCGGGCTGGTTATGGCAATGGGCAGGTCCGGCTGCTCCCTTTTATTTTGGGTCTGGACTGGCATTGCTGGCAACAGCTGGTTTGTGGTATGTTTTTCGTTAAAAAATTTTCGAGCCGGGAACTTCTGGCTCATTTTTTTCGTCTATTTAATTGAAAACGGAAAGGAGGCGAAGGGATGGAACTGGCAGAACTGCTGGCCCGCAGTCAAATAGGGGATAAAGAGGCATTTGCCCGTCTGGCAGAACATTACCAGCCCTATGTCTGGCGCGTAGCCTGGCGTTTTATGGGGAACAGAGAGGATGCGGAAGACCTGGCCCAGGAGATCTGGCTGAAAGTCTTTTTGCAATTACCGGGCTTCAAGGGGGAAGCGGCTTTTGTCACCTGGTTGTACCGCGTGGCCGCTAATACCTGCAAAGATGCCCTTCGCCGGCGTTCACGCCAGCAGGAAACAGCCTGGGAGGAAGAGATTGCTGTGGCGGTCAGGAAGGACATCGAGGGAGAGCTGGAGGTCCAGCAGCTGTTAAATCAGCTGCCGCCAGAACAGCGCCTGATTTTGATTTACCGGGATGTACAGGGTTTCAGTTATGAGGAAATTGCCGCTATCCTGGGGATTAATCTGGGGACAGTCAAATCCCGTCTGGCCCGGGCCCGGCAGAATTTGCGCCAGCTCTGGCTGGCTGCCAGGGAAAGGGGGAATGAACAATGACCTGTGAACGCGTGAAAAAACTGTTGTCTCCTTTCCTGGATGGGATGCTGACAGAAAAGGAAAGGATGGTAGTGGAGGAGCATCTGGCTACCTGTCCTGTCTGCCAGCGGGAAAAAGAGGAGCTGCAGCATTTGCAGCAGCTGCTGGCGGCTGAACCGGAGCAAACACCGGGTCCTGATTTCCAGCAGAGACTCAAAGCAAGGCTGGCCCGCCAGCCTTTAGGTGCCGGGCACGGGTGGCTGCGATTGAGCAAGGGCAAAATTGTTACTGGTGTAGCCAGTCTGGTGGCAGCTTTGCTGCTGGTGACTTTGGTCAGCTTTAGCCTCTGGCCTGGTGTTCGGGCCTTACTAAATCAAGAGAACGTTTATCATTCATATGCAGACCCAACTTTGACGGCTAAGAGTATGGCAGAGGCCCCAATGAAAGAATCGGGCAGTCCTCCTCCTTCCTCAAGTACAGCTGAGCGCAAATTGATTGTGACCGCTACTCTGGAAATCGCCGTAAAAGATGTGCAGGCCAGTTTTGAGCGCCTGCAAGCCAGAGCGGGACAATTTGGAGGCTATGTGGAAAATGCTTTTCTCCAGGGTAACCAGGAGAGGGAGGACCAGGTGCAGTCGGCTAGTGTTACGGTGCGTTTGCCAGTTGCCAAACTGGACAGCTTCCTGGCCGGTCTGGGTAAGGAAGGGCGCATCCTTACCAGCCAGCGCAGCAGCCAGGATGTTACCCTGCAGTATACGGACCTGGAAGCAAGGTTGAACAATCTTAAGGTCCAGGAAAAAAGGCTGCTGGAACTGTATCAGAAAGCCACCAAAGTGGAGGATATCCTGCGCCTGGAGGAGCAGGTGGGCCGGGTGCGGGGTGAGATTGACAGTCTGACGGCCCAGCTGAAAGTAATGAACAACCAGGTGGAATTTGCCACTATTACTGTTAATCTGCAAAAAGACCAGGCGGCCGGAATCGGTGTAGATGGGGAAGGATTCTGGGCCCAGCTGCAACTGGCCTTCTGGGAGGGGACCAATCAGCTGGTTCAGGATGCCTGGCAAGTGCTTCTGAGCCTGGTCTATAACTTCTGGCGCTTGCTCCTGGCCGGTGGAATTCTGGGGCTGGCCATCTTCTGGCTCAAGCGCAAACTGAAAAATTAGCAGGCATTTCCTACCCGGGGAAGTAGCCCCGGGCCTGTTTTTTTGTTAAAATACTTTTGAGGTGACAGGAATGAAAAAACTGCTGTTAATTGACGGCAATAGTCTGGTACATAGAGCTTACTGGGCCTTGCCTCCCCTGACTACCGGTTCGGGGGTACCCACCAATGCCGTCTTTGGTTTTCTTAACATGCTTTTAAAATTGCTGGAAGAGGAAAAACCTGACCTGGTGGCGGTAGCTTTTGATGCCGGGCGGCCTCAGTACCGGCTGGAGCTGTATCCGGAGTACAAGGGACACCGGCCCAAAACTCCTGATGACCTGCGGCCCCAGTTTCCCCTGGTCAAGGAAGTGCTGGAGGCTCTGCGCATAGCCCGCTGTGAGCTGGAGGGCTATGAAGGAGATGATATCATCGGCACCCTGGTGGAAAGGGCCAGGACAGAAGGGGGAATCAGGAGTCTAATTGTCACCGGGGATAAGGATAGTTTACAGCTGATCGACGAACAGACGGAAGTTTTGCTGTGCCGGAAAGGCATCAGTGACCTGGAGCGGTATAATTTTGAGAATTTAACGGAAAAGACGGGACTGCAACCGGCTCAGATTCTGGATTTGAAGGGGCTGATGGGGGACAGTTCTGACAATATTCCCGGTGTACCGGGGGTAGGGGAAAAAACCGCCCTCAAACTGTTACAGCAATATGGCAGCCTGGAGAACCTTTATCAGAACATAGGGGAGATTGCCGGGAAACTGAGGGAAAAGCTGCTCCAGGGTCGGGAATTGGCTTTTATGAGCCGCGACCTGGCCCGGATACGCCGGGATGTACCTCTGGCTTTCAGCTGGGAGGAACTCAGGCGCCGGCAGCCTGATTATCCCCGTTTGCAGGAAATGCTGACCAAACTGGAGTTTAAAACCCTGCTCAAACGGTTCGGAGATACAACCAGTGCTGAAATTGAGGTGAGGGCAGAGGAACCAGCGGTAGTTCCTGGCAGTGAAGCAGACTGGCAGCGTTTGCTGGCCGGAGCCCGGGAGGCAGGATACCTGGTTGTGGGATATAACCCTTATGGCAGTGGCGATGCCAGATTTAAAATCGAAGAGTTCTGGCTGGCAGCGGAACAGGGAGAGCTGGCTTTTCCTCTGACCCGGGAGCGGGTTCAAACGCTGGTCGGGCTGGGTTTGCCCGTAATTACTTATGATGTAAAAACCCTGAACTGGGGTCTAAGCAATGCTCTGGGGCAGGTGGTCTGGTTGAATCCAGCAGGAGATTTACTGCTGGCCCGATATTTACTGGATCCGGGCAAGAAACAGGAACCACCGGCCGGTTCACTGCTAAAAGCCTGGGAACAGGCCCGGGAACAGTTAGAAGCCAGGGATTTAACCCATTTATTGACTGAGGTAGAACAGCCCCTGGCTGAGCTGCTGTTCCGCATGGAACGGACTGGAATAAGGGTTGATGCCGGGGAGCTGGAACAGATGGGCCAGGAGCTGCAGGCAGCGATCCAGCGCTTGACCGGGGAAATTTACCAGCTGGCGGGGGAGGAGTTTAACCTTAATTCTCCCAAACAGCTGGGGGAAATTCTCTTTAATAAACTGGGTTTACCGGTGCTAAAGAAAACCAAGACCGGTTTTTCCACCAGTGCCGAAGTGCTGGAAGAACTGGCTCTGCATCATCCTATCGTGGAAAAAATCCTGGAGTACCGGCAACTGGCCAAACTGCAGTCTACCTATATAGCCGGCTTACAACAGCTACTGGGGGCTGATGGGTTGATCCATACTACTTTTAATCAAGCCGTTACTGCGACCGGACGGTTAAGCAGCACCGAACCCAATTTGCAGAATATTCCGGTGCGGCTGGAACTGGGCCGCCGCATCCGCAAGGCTTTTCGGCCCCTGGAACCGGGACACAAATTGCTTTCTGCCGACTATTCCCAGATCGAGCTGCGCATTCTGGCTCATTTCAGTGGGGATCCGGAGCTGGTGGCAGCTTTCCGGCAGGGGGAAGACATTCATACCAAAACCGCCAGCCAGGTCTTTGGCGTACCGCGGGAAGCGGTAACCAGGGAAATGCGGCGGGCGGCCAAAGCGGTCAATTTTGGGATTGTCTACGGGCTCAGTGACTTTGGTTTGGCCCGGGATCTGAAAATCAGCCGGACGGAAGCCAGGGCCTATATCGAAAGCTATTTTCGCCAGTATCCCGGGGTTAAGGACTATATTAACCAGACCATAGCCCGGGCCAAAGAGCAAGGCTATGTCACTACTCTGCTGGGACGCCGCCGCTATTTGCCAGATCTGTTCAGCAGTAACCGGAATGTCCGGGCTTTTGGCGAGAGGACAGCAGTGAATACCCCGATTCAGGGGACAGCGGCGGATATTATGAAAGTGGCGATGCTGAAAGCCGATGCGGCCCTGAAAAGAACCGGGCTCAAGGCCAGAATGCTGCTGCAGGTCCACGATGAACTGATTTTTGATGTACCGGCGGAAGAAGTCCGGGAAGTAGCCCGGGTTCTCAGGGAAGCAATGGACACAGCAGTACAGCTGACAGTGCCCCTGGAAGTGGAAGTTAAGGCCGGAGATAACTGGTATGATATGAGTCAGCTGGAGGTGTAATTATGCCGGAATTGCCGGAAGTGGAGACAGTGCGACGCAGCCTTTCCCCTCTTGTGTGTGGCCAGGAAATCAGAGCAGTAGAGGTATTGCATCCGGGGGTAATCAAAGGGGTGCTGAATGCCCGGGCCTTCGTTACAAACCTGATGGGACGGCGTTTTGTGGAAATCCGGCGGCGGGGCAAATATCTGCTTTTTTTGCTGGATGATGGGCAGGTACTGCTGATCCATTTGCGCATGACCGGCCGACTGGTGCTGGCAGAGGCGGAGGCGCCTTTGTTGCCCCATACCCATCTGATCTGGCACCTGTCCAGCGGTCAACAGCTGCGTTTCAGTGATGTGCGTCGCTTTGGTGAGGTGCGGCTTTGCCGCCAGGAGCAACTGGAGATAGAGCCAGGGTTGGCCCGGCTGGGACCAGAGCCTCTGGAGCAGGAATGGACAGTGGCAACACTGGCGGCAGCTGTACGGGGGAAAAAAGCTCCCATCAAGAATATTTTGCTGAACCAGGAAATAGTGGCCGGGCTGGGCAATATTTATGCCGATGAGGCTCTCTACCGGGCAGGTATCAAGCCGGATCGGCCTGGTCAATCTTTGAGCCAGGGGGAGATCGAGCGCCTCTGGCTGGCAGTACGTCAGGTTCTGGCCGAAGGGATAGAAAACCGGGGCACTTCTTTCAGTGATTATGTGGATGGGCTGGGCCAGAAAGGCCAGATGCAGACAAGGCTGAAGGTCTATGGTCGCAGCGGTTCACCCTGCCACAGCTGTGGCACTATCCTGGAGAAAATGCGCCTGGCAGGCAGGAGCACCGTTTACTGTCCTGTCTGCCAGCAGTAACCTTTCCCTTGCCCTTGCCATATAGTGAGATAGACTTATCTGGCAAGGGAGGGAAAGAGGTTGAATTTACTGGTCGGTATTTTGTTCGCGGTTGCGTTGAGTCTGGATGGACTGGCTGCGGGGATGGCTTATGGTTTACGGCAGATCAGGGTGCCCTGGTATTCTCTCCTGATCATCAGCCTGGCGTCTTCCGCTACTCTGGCCCTGTCCCTGCTGGGCGGAAAGGGATTGTATCGCTTTTTGCCTGCGGTCTGGGCGGAAAAGATAGGCGGCCTGATTCTGATCGGGGTGGGGATCTGGATTTTTGCCCAGAGGCTGGGCTCCGCTGAAGAAAGGGGAGAAAAAGAGGAGGCTACCCTGGTCAAATTTCGCATTCCCGGTCTGGGTTTAATTATCCAGATTTTGCGGGAGCCCCAGCAGGCGGACCTGGATCGCTCGGGAGTCATTTCACCATTAGAAGCCCTCTGGCTGGGGGTGGCCCTGGCGCTGGATGCCTTTGCCGCTGGAATTGGCCTGGGCCTAACCGATGCCAGTATGTGGGAAATACCCCTGCTGGTGGGGGTAACCACATTTATTATGGTGGGAGGAGGCTTGAAACTGGGACAGGTTTGCAGTCGGCTGGCTTTTTCCCGCTGGGCAGCAATTTTACCGGGAATGATTTTAGTGGTATTGGGGATAAATAAATTGAGATGAACAACAAGGGGACCGGCAGCGGTCTTCTTTTTCTGTAATCCAGGGCAGGAATTGCCGCCTCAGGCTCGAATATATACTGTATATAATGTGCCTGAAAGGAGCGGTAACCGTGCGGGTAATCGGTCTGACCGGCGGTTTGGCCAGTGGCAAGTCCACGGTTTCGTCTTATTTAAAAGAAAAAGGGGCAGAAATCCTGGATGCGGATTTGATTGCCCGGGAACTGATGGCTCCAGGCCAGCCGGCCTGGCTGGAAGTAGTGCGCTATTTCGGCCGGGATGTACTCAATGAAGATGGGTCTATTAACCGGCAGGTGCTGGCGGAGAGAGTCTTTACCCGTTCGGAAGACCTGGCTCTGTTAAATGCCATCACTCATCCCCTGGTCAGACAGGAGATAGTGCGCCGCCTGAATGAGCTGAACAACCGTCCTACCCCACCGCCGGTAGCGGTGGTGGATGCACCTCTGTTAATTGAAGCGGGTTTGACCGACCTGGTGGAAGAGGTCTGGCTGGTGGCGGTAGAGCCGAAAATTCAGATTGAGCGGGCGGTGGCCCGGGGTATGGCAGCTGAGGAAGCGCAAAGAAGGCTGGCTGCCCAGTGGCCTCTGGACAAAAAAATGGTATATGCTACCAGGGTTATTGATAATAATGGAAGCAGAGAAGAGATGAAAAAGCAAGTGGATGAATTATGGCTCCAGCTGCTTTAAATGGAGTGGTTGTGGTTTGAAAAAGTATGGAAAAGGAAGAAAAAGAGCACTCTATTGGACAGGGGTAGCTGTTTTGTTTTTGCTGATACTCATTATCGGGCAGAGCCGGGCCCTGTGGAAATGGCTCTACCCCTTTCCCTATCAGGAGGTGATCTACCGGGAGGCGGAGCGCTATCATCTGGATCCCTTACTGGTGGCAGCGGTAATTCATACGGAAAGCAAATTTAATCCCCGGGCCCGTTCGGAAAAAGGGGCCATTGGCTTAATGCAGCTGATGCCGGAAACTGCCCGCTGGGCGGCTTCACAACTGCAACTGGGGTCGGTAAAAGAGGAGGATTTGTTAAGGCCGGAGCTTAATATCAAGCTGGGATGCTGGTACATAAATCAGCTGGCCCGGGAGTTTAATGGTGACATGATAATCGTCCTGGCTGCCTATAATGGTGGCAGTGGCAATGTGCGGAAATGGCTGGAAAAAGAGAAATGGAGCGGACAGCATTCCACCATCGATGACATTCCTTTTCCGGAAACCAGAGCATATGTTAAAAAAACCCTGCGAGCTTATGAAATTTATCAAATTTTATATACACAAAAATAAATTTTTGCAAAATTCTCAAGATATTCAGCAGGATTCTTACGAAAAACGTAGAAATATATAAAACACGCTACGAAAAAAGATTGTAAACTAGAACATCTCATGCTATTATTAGGAGGGGAAAATGAAAGGCCAGGGAGAAATTGACGCACTTGACCGTGAGATTATCAAACTGCTCCAGGAAGATGGGCGCAAGCCCTACACAGAAATGGCGCAACGCCTGGGAGTGAGCGAAGGGACGGTGAGAAGCCGGGTCAACCGCATGGTGGAGGAAGGGATTATAGAAATTGTTGTCCATGCCAATCCTGGCCGGGTAGGGTTACATACCCAGGCTATTATCGGCCTTACTACCCAGTTAGGGATGACCGAAGAGGTAGCCCAGCAGCTGATACCTTTCAAGGAGGTTCGCTTTATCGCTGTCTCCTCGGGGGCCTATGACCTGATTATCCAGGTTTACGTGGAGAACAATGAAAGGCTCCTTGAATTTGTCCACCAGAAGCTGGCCAGGATTCCCGGAATTGTCAGGGCGGATGTGTCGATTGAACTCAAAGTCTACAAAGACACCTTTGATTTTGTGTAGGGTAAACTGATCTAAAGGAGGATTAGCGCATGAAATTTGGGAAAAAAGCACTGGCCGCTCTTCTTTCTCTCAGCCTGGTGCTGGGAGCCGGTCTGGCTGGTTGTGCCGGCAAGACTGAAACCAAAGAAGGGGGCAAACAGGCTGAAGTACAAATGGCCAAAGAACAGGTGATCAAGTACAACCTGGGAGCTGACCCGGAAACTCTGGATCCCGCCAAAGCTACCGGCGCTCCCGAAATGACAGTTCTAAATGCCCTGTTTGAAGGTTTGACCCGCTATGACAAGGATGGCAAAATTGCCCCTGGTATGGCGGAAAAGTGGGAGATTTCCGCAGATGGTACCAAATACACCTTCCATCTGCGGGATGCCAAGTGGTCCAATGGCGACCCTGTAACTGCTAAAGATTTTGAATACGCCTGGCTGCGGGCCCTGGATCCCAAGACTGCTTCTGACTACGCTTATCAGCTCTACTACCTGAAAAACGGGGAAGAGTACAACAGCGGCAAAATCACCGACCCTGCTCAGGTAGGGGTCAAAGCCATCGATGATAAAACCCTGGAAGTAACCCTTAAGGCTCCTGCTCCCCAGTTCCTGGGTCTGACTGCTTTCTCCACCCTCTATCCGGTGAACAAGAAAGCCGTTGAGGCCAATCCCGAAGCCTGGTTCAAAAAGCCGGAAACCATGATTACCAACGGACCCTTCAAGATGAAAGAATGGACACCTAAGCAGCAGATTGTGGTGGAAAAGAACCCCGGCTACTGGGATGCTAATACTGTGAAGCTGAATCAGGTTGTCTTCACTATGGTTGAATCTGCTGATACTGAACTTACCATGTTCAAGACCGGTCAGATCGATATTGGGAACAATCCGCCCACTCAGGAAATCGAAAACCTGAAGAAAGACGGTTCTTTGAAAATCGGACCCCAGTTGACCACCTATTTCTATCGTTTCAATGTAACCCGGAAACCTCTGGATAATCCCAAGGTGCGGAAAGCTCTGGCCCTGGCCATTGACCGGGAAGCTATTGTCAAGAATGTAACCAAGGCTGGACAGACTCCGGCTGATGCCTTTGTTCCCGTTGGTTTCCCCGATGCAACCCCGGATAAGGATTTCCGCAAAGTAGGCGGTTCCCTGATCAAGACCTTCGACGCAGAAGAAGCCAGGAAGCTGCTGGCTGAAGCTGGTTATCCCGATGGCAAGGGTTTCCCGGAGATCACCATTCTCTATAACACCAATGAAAACCATCAGAAGATAGCTCTGGCCATTCAGGAAATGTGGAAAAAGAACCTGGGTATCAATGTGAAACTGGTGAACCAGGAGTGGAAAGTCTACCTCAAGTCCCAGTCTAATCTGGATTATGACATTTCCCGTGCCGGTTGGGGTGCTGACTATCTGGATCCCATGACCTTCATGGATATGTTTGTCACCAATGGCGGTAACAACAATACTGGCTGGAGCAACGCCAGGTATGATGAGCTGATCAAAAAGGCTAACCTGGAGTCTGACAATGCCAAGCGCATGGAATACATGCATGAGGCGGAAAAGATCCTCATGGATGAAATGCCCATTGCTCCTATCTACTTCTATACTCATCCCTATCTGATGAAAGATAACCTGAAAGATGTAGTAGTACCCAGCTTTGGTCCCTATTTCGAATTTAAGTGGGCCTGGGTAGCAGAGAAATAAGCTACTTTTAGAGGACGGCAGGGAGGTATATGCGGCTCCGCAAAGGGAGTCCGCATATACCTTCTTACCTTGTTAGGGAACTAGTAAAATAATGGTACAGCCAGGAGGTGTTTTCGGGGTGCTGAGATTTTTAGTGAGGCGTGCGATTTCGGTGGTGACCGCCCTCTTTTTTGTGGTGACCCTCACCTTTTTTATGATGAAAGCCATTCCCGGCGGGCCTTTCGATGCGGAAAAGAAACTGCCGCCGGCTATTCAGAAGAACCTGGAGGAAAAATATCACCTTAATGATCCCCTGTACAAGCAGTACCTGGATTACTTGAAAGGGGTAGTAACCTGGAACCTGGGCCCGTCTTTCAAGGAAGAAGGGGTTACAGTCAATGATATCATCAAAACCTATTTCCCTGTCTCCGCTACCCTGGGGGCAGTAGCTGTTGCCTTTTCGTTGCTAGTAGGTATTATTTCCGGAATCATAGCTGCATTACGACATAACAAGTGGCAGGATTATCTGGCCATGATTTTGTCCACTATCGGATTTGCTGTGCCCAGTTTTATTCTGGCGACCTTGCTGATGTACGTGTTTGCCCTCAAACTGCAATGGTTTCCGGCAGCGATGTGGGGGAGCTGGGAGAATGTGGTACTTCCCGCTCTGGCGCTATCCGGGATGCCGACTGCGGTTATTGCTAGATTTATGCGCTCCAGCATGTTAGAGGTCTTACAACAGGATTATATCAAGACAGCTAAAGCCAAAGGGTTGTCTGAACGGGTAATTATCTACCGGCACGCTTTGCGCAATGCCTTAATGCCCATTATTACCTATCTGGGCCCTCTGGTGGCCGGTATCTTCACCGGTTCCTTTGTGGTGGAGCATATTTTTGCTATTCCTGGTCTGGGCCGCTATTTTGTCACCAGCATCAGCAACCGGGATTATACCGTGATCATGGGTCTGACTATCTTCTACAGTATTTTCCTGGTTTTGATGAACCTGCTGGTAGACCTGGCCTATGCGGCTGTTGATCCGCGCATAAAACTTGTGGAGAAGAAAGGGTGATCACGGTGGAGCTGTCCAAAGAGATGTTTCAACGGGTGGAAGTAGAAAAGGGGGCGGCAGAAGCCATCGCCCGACCCAGTACCACCTTCTGGCAGGATGCCTGGCGGCGTCTGAAGAAAAACAAGCTGGCAGTAACCGGTCTGTGGATTATCGGGATTATGATCATTCTGGCTATTTTTGGCCCCTATATCAGCGGGTATACTTATTCAGATCAGAACCTGAACGCAACCAACCTGCCCCCTTCAACTGCGCACTGGTTCGGCACCGATGACCTGGGCCGGGATCTCTTCACCCGGGTGATGTACGGTGCCCGCATCTCCTTGTTCATTGGGATTGCCACCAGTTTGATTACCTTTATCATCGGTGTTATCTATGGTGGCATTTCCGGCTACCTGGGCGGGAAAGTGGATGAAATCATGATGCGGATTGTGGAAATCTTCTGGTCTGTACCTTTCCTGCTCTACGTGATTTTGTTGATGGTGATCATGACTCCCGGCCTGAAAACCATCTTGATTGCCCTGGGAGCGGTTTACTGGATGGGGATGGCCCGGATTGTACGGGGACAGGTGCTGGCCTTGAAAGAACAGGAATATGTGCTGGCAGCCCGCACTCTGGGGGCCAGTTCCTGGCGTATCCTGTTCCGCCATCTGATTCCCAACGCCATGGGTCCGATTATCATTCAAATGACTCTGGCTATTCCGGAAGCAATTTTCACCGAAGCCTGGCTCAGCTTCCTTGGTCTGGGGGTTTCTGCACCTATGGCATCCTGGGGTGTGCTGGCCAGTGACGGCATCAAGGGGATTTACTCCTATCCCTGGCAGATCTTCTTCCCCGCGATGTTTATCACCATTACCATCTTAGCCTTTAACTTCCTGGGTGACGGGCTGCGCGATGCCCTCGATCCCCGTATGCGCAAATAGGAGGTGCTGGGATTGCAACAGGAAAAACTCTTAGAGGTCAAAGACCTGCGGGTGTCTTTCTTCACCTATGCTGGTGAAGTACAGGCTGTCCGCGGTGTCAGTTTTCATGTTAATAAAGGAGAAGCAGTGGGGATCGTAGGGGAGTCCGGTTGTGGTAAGTCAGTAACCTCTCAGTCCATTATGCGGCTGATTCCCTGGCCCCCCGGGAAAATTGTAGGTGGTCAGATTCTTTTCCAGGGCAAGGACCTGGTTAATGCCACCGAACAGGAAATGGAAAAAATCCGGGGCAATGAGATCGGTATGATCTTCCAGGACCCCATGACCTCCTTGAACCCCACCATGACCATCGGTCGGCAAATTGCCGAAGGTTTGATCAAACACCAGGGTTTGAGCAAGGAGCAGGCCCGGGCTAAAGCAATTGAGATGCTGGGGAAGGTGGGCATTCCCAGCCCGGAAAAACGGGTGGACCAATATCCGCATGAATTTTCCGGAGGTATGCGGCAACGGGTTATGATTGCCATCGCCCTGGCCTGCAATCCCAAACTGCTGATTGCTGACGAGCCTACTACTGCCCTGGATGTGACCATCCAGGCCCAGATTATCGATTTAATGCGGGATTTGCAGAAGGATATGGATACTTCCATTATCCTGATCACTCATGATCTGGGGGTAGTGGCAGATCTCTGCGAAAGGGTCATCGTTATGTATGCCGGTAAGGTAGTGGAAGTGGGTACTGCCCGTGATATTTTCCACAAACCTCAGCATCCTTATACCTGGGGGTTGCTGCGTTCTGTACCGCGGCTGGATGCCCGCAAAAAAGAGCCTCTCAGCCCCATTTACGGTACACCACCGGATTTGCTCAATCCACCTAAAGGCTGCGGTTTTGCTGCCCGTTGCGAATATTGCATGAAAGTCTGTTTGGAGCAGGAACCACCGGTAACAGACCTGGGGAACGGCCATCAGGTAGCATGCTGGTTGCAACATCCTCAGGCGCCTAAACCGGAACGCCTGCAGGTAAAGGAGGTGGGCTAAGTGGCCAAACAACCACTGGTAGAAGTTAAAGGATTGAAAAAGTTTTTCGAGGTAGGCCACGGCCAGGTCCTGAAAGCGGTCAATAACCTCAATCTGACCATTCATAAGGGAGAAACTGTCGGTCTGGTAGGGGAGTCAGGTTGCGGTAAGTCCACTGCCGGTAGGACCATCATTCGGCTCTATGAGCCCACAGCCGGTCAGGTTCTATTCAATGGCCGCAATATCTATGATCTGAAGGGGAAAGAGTTGCTGCAATTGCGGCGGGGCATGCAGATGATCTTCCAGGACCCCTATGCTTCCCTGAACCCCCGTATGACGGTAGGGGATATCATCGGGGAGGCGCTGGATATCCACGGTCTGGCCAAGGGCAAGGCCCGCCAGGAACGGATTATCGAGCTCTTGCGTCTGGTTGGCCTCAATGCCGAGCATGCTAACCGCTTCCCCCATGAATTTTCCGGGGGTCAGCGGCAGCGGGTGGGTATCGCTCGAGCCCTGGCAGTAGAGCCCCAGTTCATTATCTGCGATGAGCCCATCTCCGCCCTGGATGTGTCCATTCAGGCGCAGGTGGTTAACCTGCTCAAGGATTTGCAGGAAAAAATGGGCCTGACCTATCTCTTTATAGCCCATGACCTGGCTATGGTTAAATACATCAGTGACCGGGTAGCGGTGATGTATCTGGGCAAGATGGCGGAGCTGGCTGAGTCCTTTGAACTGTATGACCGGCCGCTGCATCCCTATACCCAGGCCTTGCTGTCAGCTATTCCCATTCCCGATCCGGAAGTGGAGGCTTCCCGGCAGCGCATAATCCTGCAGGGGGATGTGCCCAGTCCCATCAATCCCCCCAGTGGGTGCCATTTCCGCACCCGCTGCCGTTATGCCAAGCCTATCTGTGCTGAACAGGAGCCGGAGTTAAGAGATATGGGCGGCGGTCACATGGTAGCCTGCCACTTCGCCGGTGAAGTGGGTAGATAAATGAAAAAAGCCCCTCTGGAATAATTTTCTATTCCGGAGGGGTTTACGTTTGTTAAATTGATTCAATACCCAGCCTATCCGCCAGCTCCCGGGCAAAATTAACATACTTATCCCGGATCGCAGCATTTTCAGGATCAGCCTCAATTTCGGCAAACAGCCGATTGAGGCTTTCTTTTGTCTCCGGGGCCAGCTGACGCCAGGCCAGAGGATAGATGACATTGTCTTCCTTATGGATGTGTTCCTGCAACAACTGCTCATAGCCGATGGCATTGGCAATCACATCCAGTTTGGCACTCTTATCGCCCTGATCCCAGCGGTTGAGAGCTTCCGCCAGTTTGCTGATAAACCGCCGCCCCAGATCGTGTTCCACCAGCATGCCCAGCACGGGACCATCCTTCAACCGCTGGTCCATTTCTCCTTCCATACGGTTAAACAGCTGGTCTTCTTCTTTCATGTGATGATATTTATCGGCATAGTTGCGGACAAATTCAATAATCTGCCGGAAGAGGGCGGTATCCACCTCCGCCCCTTCCACTATCTGAGAACAAAGCTGGCGAATAGCCTTTAATACCAGCAGGATAGGTTTATGTTCGGCAATCAGGATCTCTTTTGCATCCATTGAATTTCACCTCTTAATCTGAATGACGATGGTGGCCATGACTGTGACCGCCTCCGCAGCCGCAGGAAGGGGTACCACTGGTCAGTTTGCCTGCAAGGAAGGCTGCAACTGCTTCTTCAACAGTGCCACTGGCTCCACAATAGACATTAATACCGGCAGATTGCAAGTGAGACATAGCTCCCTGACCGATACCCCTGGCCAAGGCCACGCTGACCCCTTCTGATTGCAGCAGTTCAGCCAGGCGGCCGTGCTGATGCTGGTAGCTGGCTGTATCGACCAGAGCTTTATTGACAATCTGGTTGTCTTCCACTGTTACTATGGTAAACTGCCGGGAACGACCGAAATGGGGATTAACCTGACCGTTTTCAGTGGGTATAGCGATTTTCATCGTATATCTGCCTCCTCCGTGAATGAGTATGCCATGGCCCATGAGCAGGGCATGGGCGATTTTTTGCCGGGCCTGTTTGAGCAGGCGGTGAAAAGTAGGGCGACTCACCCCCATGGTCTGGGCACATTCCTCCTGTTCCAGATCCAGATAATCTTTAAGGCGAATAGCTTCCAATTCTTCAAAGGTGAGTTCAATATCATGCAAATGGCTAGAAGGAACACCTGCCGGTTTATAATAGCGTGCCCAGGGCAAAGCTCTAATATGTCGACACCGGGTAGGTCGGACCATTCCATCACCTCCTTATTTTCAACATAACACGATTATGAACATATGTCAATAATAATTGGCATGAAATACCATGAATTTTTTTCGTTAGAAATATAACACTATAAAAGGAAAATTACTGGGGAGGTGAAGTATATGCCTGGCCAACTGTCTCAAAAAGAGCTGACACTGTTGCAGGACCAGATCAATAATGAGCGCTTGCTGGTTGCCAAGTTCAACAGCTATGCAGCTCAAACTACTGATCCCCAAATTCGGGCTATGTGTCAGCAAATAGCCCAGCGCCATCAACAGCACTACAATACCCTGATTCAATTCCTGGGACAATAAGGAGGTGAAAGCCATGTTCGGCCAAATGACAGATAAAGATCTTCTGCAGGACTTACTGGTAACGGAAAAGTACATTACCTCTGCCTATGACAATTTTGCCAATGAATCTGCCAATCCCAGCCTGCGTCAGTCGGTACTTAACATACTCAATGATGAACACAATATTCAGTCCGATCTCTGGAATACCATGAATCAGCGGGGCTGGTATCAGGTTCAACCGGCTCAGCCCCAGCAAATTCAGAGTGCCATCAGTCAGGTTATGGGCGGTGGTGTCACCATCAGTCGAATTGGTCAGCAATTTGGCCAACAGCCCATGGGTCAACAGCAAATGGGACAATTTGGCCAGCAAGCCATTGGTCAGCAACAGTTTGGCCAGCAGCAGATGGGTGGCTTTGGCGGGGGTGTAACCCTGACCCCATCTCTGGCTCAGGCCCAGAATGTGCTGCAATCCAATCTGAGCAATATGCGGCAACAGGTGATGAACGACTGGACCCAGACCAACCCCGATTACCAGATGCAAGCCGGTGGTTATGGCCAGCAGCAATTCGGCAGATACTAAGACCAATGGGAGGAGCGATTTTTCGCTCCTCTTTTTATGTTATAATAGTAGAAAATGAATAAAGCGACACAGGGGGGATTAAACTGGAACAGATCAGGCAGGCAGCGCTGGCTGCTGGTTTTCTGGATGCTGGTTTTACTTCATGGCAGGGCCAGACCGCCCTGGTAGTAGCAAGGGCCATGCCTGAGCAGGGATGGCAACGTCGACAGGAGGGAAGGTGCCAGGGCTATGTGGCTCGGGTGGCCTGGGGTCAGGATTATCACCGGGTTATGCGGGAAATGCTGGAACGAGTTTTACAGCGAATGGGGTTAACAGGACAAATCCAGGTAGACAGCGGGCCCTGGCCGGAAAAGGAACTGGCAGTAAAAGCCGGCCTGGGCTGGATTGGCCGCAATACCCTGTTTTACCACTGGCAAGCCGGCTCTTTTGTTAACCTGGGGGTAGCTTTATTGCCCTTCCCAGCAGATGGAGGGAAGAACGAAATAGAAAAAAAACCCGGCAGCCGTTGTGGACAGTGTCGGCGCTGTTTGGAAGCATGCCCTGGTGGCGCCTTGACTGAACAGGGGCTGGTGGTGAGCCGCTGCCTTTCAGCGGTCAGTCAGCGGCGAGGGGACATAACTGAAGCAGAGGCAAGGTTGCTGCCGCCCCGACTGTACGGTTGTGATGATTGCCAGAAAGTCTGTCCCTATAACCGGGAGCAGGTAAAGAAAATGGGGGACTGGGGCTGGATAGATGTGGATGAGGTCTTGAGTTTAAGTAACCGGCAATTCAAGGAGAGCTGGGGCAAAACAGCGGCGGGCTGGCGCGGGGCCGGGGTAATCCGGCGCAATGCCAGGCTGATTACAATTTCACAGAATGGACAAAAAAATATGGTATACTGGAATAAAAAAGATAATGGGGGATAAGTGATGGCGAGAGTACTGGTGGTAGATGATGAAGAGCGGATCAGAAGGATGTTGAGGTTGTTTTTGGAAAAAGAAGGACTGGAAGTTCTGGAGGGGGAAAACGGCCAGCAGGCAGTGGAGCTGGTGCGAAAGGAACGGGTGGACCTGGTGGTACTGGATCTGATGATGCCGGTCATGGACGGCTGGGAGGCCTGTCAGCAGATTCGCAGCCAATCCCAGGTTCCGATTATCATGTTGACGGCCCGGGGGGAAGAAGAGGAAAGGATTCATGGTTTTGAACTGGGAGCTGATGATTACGTAGTCAAACCCTTCAGCCCCAAGGAACTAGTGCTGCGCATAAAAGCCCTTTTGCGGCGCAGCCTGGGCTCAAGTCCAGTGGAGGGCGAAGAAAAAGGGCTGAGTTTTCCTGGCCTTACCATTTTGCCGGAGAGCCGGAAAATCCTGGTGGAACAGCAGGAAGTTGCCCTGACTCCCCTGGAGTATGATTTGCTCCATTTCCTGGCCCGGCATCAGGGGCGGGTATTTACCCGGGAGCAGCTGCTGGAAAAAGTCTGGGGCTATGATTATTTTGGCGATTTGCGTACCGTGGATACCCATGTCAAACGGGTACGGGAGAAACTGGGGAAAATCAGTACTGAAGTAGCCGGTTATGTGGTCACCGTTTGGGGTGTGGGCTATAAGTTTGAGGTGAAGAAATGACCTGGCTCAAGCAACTGAGAGAAAGTATCGTTGTCAAGCTCTGGCTTTCCATGGTATTGTTGTTTGTCGGAGTAATGATTATCCTGGGCCTGGTTTTGAGTTCCATGTTTGAACAGTTCTATTTTAACTGGCAGGCCCGTGACCTGATCAATCGCAGCCTGCAGGTGGGCAAGGTACTGGCTGAGGAAGGGGACTGGGCCAAAGCCTATACCTATGCGGAAATTCTCAGTGAAGAGGATGGGGCTACCATTGGGATTGCCAATTACCACGGGGTGGTAATGGGGTGTTCCAATCCGGCACATTTCGCCCGGGGAGCGCGTATCAGCCAGGAAGAGCTGGAAGCCCTATCTGCTGGGCGGATACTGGTTAAACAGGGCAACATACCCGGCCAGCGGCAGACCCTCCTGATGGTACTGGTACCGGTGGATTTACCGGAGAGGGTCATGCCCGGCATGGGGCCCTGGCGGGGCGGCCGAAATGCCAGTTTACAGCGGATTGGGGTATTTGCCTATGTGCCCGTAGCTCCCATCACTGAAACTATTTTGCAGGTACGATTATTGTTAAGTGCCACAGCCATGGGAGCAGTGGCCCTGATCACCGTTCTGGGGTTGCTGATGAGCCGCAAAATTACCACGCCTTTGCTGGCTATTACTGAGGCAGCTAGTGCCATGATTAGAGGGGATTTCAGCCGGAGGGTAGAGGTAAATTCCGGGGATGAAATCGGACGGCTGGGTCAGACTCTGAACAAACTGGGGGAAGAACTGGAACGTTCCCGGCAGGCCCAGGAGGGGCTGGAAAAAATGCGCCGGGATTTTATTGCCAATGTGTCCCATGAACTGCGCACCCCGCTGTTTTTGATTCAGGGTTACACTGAGGCTTTGCAGGAAGGGCTGGCAGCAGATGAGGCAGCCCGGGAGGAGTTACTGGCAGTGATTATGGACGAAACCAGACGGATGCAAGGTCTGGTCAATGAACTGCTGGATTTGGCCCGCTATCAGGCGGGACAGGCTCCTTTACGAATGGAGCCTATACAGGTAGAAGAATTGCTGGCCGGGGTGGCCCAGAAGTTTCGCCCCTGGGCCCAGGAACAGGGGATTAGTCTGGAAGTGGAGGCGCAGCCAGGGCCTCCGCTGACCGGAGATTATGATGCGCTGACCAGGGTGCTGATTAACCTGACGGATAATGCTCTGCGTCATACGCCGGCCGGGGGACAGGTGACCCTGCTGGCTGAGCCGGAAGCAGATGGCTGGAAAATCAAGGTCAGGGATAGTGGTTATGGCATTCCTGCAGCGGATATCCCCTATATTTTTGAGCGGTTCTACAAAGTGGACAAGGCCCGCACCCGGGGGCGGGGCGGAACAGGCCTGGGACTGGCGATTGCCCGTTCCATTGTGGAGGCCCATGGAGGTAGTATCAAGGTGGAGAGCGAAGAGGGCAAAGGTACCGAATTTCAGATCTTTTTGCCCGCTAAGGTGTAGGCAAGGACCTACACCTTTTTTCCTTTTCCGGCATATGATGCTGTATGACCGGGAGGGAGGCAGTATTATGGCTGTGGAAACGGGACGAGCGCTGCGGCTGGCCTGCCAGGCCTATGGGGTGGAACCGGTGCTGGTGACCAGGTTGCAGGAGGATGTGTACCGGGTGGATTATGCCAGCGGTGCCCTGGCTCTGAAAATTACCGACATGAAACCGGAGCGCATCCAGTTCCTCTGGTTCTTGCAGGACTGGCTGTTTCGCCAGGGGTTTGAGCGGCTGGCTCCGCCTCTCTACACCCTGGCCGGGCAGCCTTATGTTCAAATCGGCTCCTTGACCTTTATCGCTACTGGCTGGGTGGAAGGCAAAAAATGCCGGTTCAGCAAGGAGAGCCATCTGACGGCAGCGGCCCGGGTGCTGGGTGAGTTTCACCAGAAAGCCAGCCAACTCAAGCCCAGCGGAGATGGGGGCGGAAAAGCCATGTGGCAGCGCTGGCCCTGGGTTTGGGAGAAACGCTGGCAGGAACTGCAGGAATTTCGCGACCTGGTACGAAAACGCGATTTACTTACCCCCTTTGACCGCCTTTTCCTGAATTCTGTCAATGATTACCTGCGGCAGGGGGAGCAGGCCATTACCATGCTGCAGGGCAGTGCCTATCGCAGCCTGGCCAGCTGGTCGGCCCGGGAAAGGACTTTTATTCACCGGGATGTGGCCGCTCGCAACTTCCTGATCGATGCAGAGGGGAGAGGCTGGTTGATTGATTTTGATTATGCCCGTTATGACCTGCATATTGCCGATGTGGCCCGTTTGCTGGATCGAAGCATGCGACGGTATCACTGGAAATTTAACCAGGCCCGTCTGATTCTGGCCGCCTACAACCAGGCCCGCAGCCTGAACCGGGAGGAAATCGAGGTATTGCAGGCATTTCTGCTTTTTCCCCAGCGTTACTGGCGGCTGGTCAACCGTTACTACCGGGAAAAACGGGATTGGAGCCAGAATGATTTTCTGCTCCGAATGGAAGATCTCTTGCGCCAGCGGGGGGAAAAGCATTATTTCCTGGCAGAGTTTGGCCGTTACTTTGGTTTGCGCAGTTATCGCGGGGGAGGAGTGGCCTGATGCAGCTGGAAAAACTATTGAAAGAGGAGTGGGGTTTGACGGTCAAAAAACTGACTCCGGTACGGTCAGCCTGGCGGGTGGAGGCAGAGGAAGGGATTTTTGCCTGCAAGTTTAGTCGTAGCAATCCGGAACGATTGAAACTGCTGGTAGAGGCCCAGGAATATTTGCTGGCAGCTGGATTTAACCGTTTTGCCCGGCTGGTGCCTGCTCGGACGGGGCAATGGCTGGTACAACCGCAAGAGAAGGCCTGTCTGCTGACTACCTGGGTCAATGGAGAGGAACCCAGCTATTACCGGCAACGAGATCTGCTGGCGGTGAGTCGCGTTCTGGGCCAGTTCCACCGGGTGGCCTGCCAGTTCCCTGCTGCCCGGGTAGGCCAGGGCAAGGATAAGCTGGGGCAGTGGCCCAGGAAACTGGAGAAAAAAAAGGAGGAACTGGTGCAATCCCTGGAACTGGCCCGGCAGGAGGGAAACCGGGATCTGTTTAGCATCATTCTGTTATCCCGGCAAAAATGGTTACTGGAAATGGCCCGGGAGGCGGTAGAGGCTGTACGGCACTCCCCTTACCAGCAGCTGGTGGAAAGTTATCAGCGGGAAGGTCTGGCCCCTCTCTGCCATGGGGATACAGCGATGCGCAATTTTCTCCTGCGCTTGAATGGAGGTCAAACTGAGGGCTGGTTGATTGATTTTGATTCCCTGGCGGTTGATTTGCCGGTGGTTGATCTCTGGCGTCTACTGCGCCGCAGTCTGCGCCGCAACTACTGGTCCCAGCCTCTGGCCTTTGCCATGTTGAGAAGTTATCACCGGGAAAGAAAAATGACCCGGGAGGAAGTGGAAGTGTTGACGGCCTTGTTGACTTTCCCGGAAAAGGAATGGCGGCTGGCCAAAGCCTACTATCGTCAGCTGGACCAGCTAAGTGCCAGGGATAAATGTCGGTGGGCCGGGAAATTGCTGGACCTGGTAGCGGGACATGAGGACAAGGAGGCTCTGCTCCAGCAGCTGCCCCAGGTCCCCCTGACGGAAGAATATATTCCCTGGCTAAATGGATTGGGTAAGGAGGGAGCAGACAGTGAAAATCGCCGTCCTGGCTGATACCCATGTGGGCGACCGGCGGGAAAAACTGAATGAACGTATACTGACTGCCATTCAGGGGGTGGATATGATTTTTCATGCCGGTGACATAGTACAACCGGAGACCCTGGAGGAACTGGCCCGCATCGCCCCGGTGGAAGCAGTAGCTGGCAACCATGATTGCCAGCGCTTTGGCCTGGACCTGCCACGGCGAAAAATCGTGGAAGTGGCGGGTTACCGTTTTGGGCTAATTCATGGGGATGAATTCTGGGGGGTACACATGAACAAGAGCCAGCAGCTGGAATATCTATACCAGCTGGCAGTGGAACCTTTTCTGGAAGAAGAACCTCTGGACATGATCGTTTTCGGCCATAGTCACCGGCCCATTCTGGATTCCTGCAAGGTGGTATTCCGTCCCTCCAGTCCCATGGGAAGAAAGGAAAAGCGGACAGTACTGCTCTTTTCTCCGGGCATGGGCCATCGCAACCGCTATTTGTCCACTATTGGCTTTCTTCATCTACAACCGGCAGAGTTGCGGGCCGAAATAATGGTCTTCGGGGTACCGAAAGAAAAAAAAGGTCCGGTAATTGAATAATTTTGCTTTATTTTTTAGCCTCCTTTGGTATAATATTCATGTCTTATATTTAACCAAGGAGGCGTCAGAGCAAAAATGGAATTATGGTACACCGAAAAACAGACGGAAAATGTTGGTATTACCTGTAAAATCACTCAGACCTTGCATACAGAAAAGACTGAGTTTCAGGATCTGGCGGTGATCGATACCCTGCAATTTGGCCGCATGCTGGTTTTGGATGGCATGGTCCAGACTACCATCAAGGATGAATTCGTTTACCATGAAATGATCTCCCATGTAGCCCTCAATACCCATCCAAACCCCGCTAACGTCATGGTCATCGGTGGCGGTGATGGGGGAGCGATTCGGGAAATCATCAAACACCCCGGAGTGCAGAAAGCTACCCTGGTGGAAATCGATGGCAAGGTAATTGAGGCTTCCAAAAAATATCTGCCGGAAATTGCCTGTGCCCTGGATGACCCGAAAGTGGATGTGCGGGTGGAAGATGGTATCAAGCATATCGCTGAACATGAGAACCACTATGACATTATCCTGGTGGACTCTACTGAACCGGTAGGACCGGCTGTGGGTTTGTTTGCCGCTGATTTCTACCGTTCCATTTACCGGGCCCTGAAGGAAGATGGTATCATGGTGGCCCAGACTGAATCTCCTTTTTTTAATGCTGATCTGATCAGCCGGGTTTTCAAGGACATATCCGCTATTTTCCCTATCACCCGGCTTTATCTGGCTTCTATTCCCACTTACCCCAGTGGTCTCTGGTCCTTTACTATGGGCAGCAAAAAATATGATCCTCTCGCGGTTAAAGAAGAGGATATCGCTCAATATCCTACCAAATACTACAATGCGGCTGTGCACAAGGGAGCTTTTGCTCTGCCCAATTTTGTCGCCGAGCTGCTGAAGTAGGTGGCCAGGATGTTAAAACAGGTTGAACGCATCAGTGATTTCATGGGTTCCACCCGGGACTGGGCCGAGGCCAAATCGGTAATTATCGGCATTCCCATGGACTTTACCACTTCTTTTCGTCCTGGTACCCGGCTGGGGGCGGCAGCGGTAAGAGGGGTATCCTGGGGAATCGAGGAATACAGCCCTTACCAGGATCGGGACCTGGCTGACCTCAGCTATTATGATGCCGGGGATATGGCCCTGCCTTTTGGACAGGTGGAGGAAAGTCTTAAGATCATTGAACAGGTCACTGCTGAAGTGCTAACTGCTGGCAAGTTTCCTCTCTTCATCGGAGGCGAACATCTGGTCAGCTATCCCATTATCAAGGAATATGCCCGCCGTTATCCGGACCTGGCGGTTATCCATTTTGATGCCCATGCCGATTTGCGGGAAGATTATCTGGGCAATCCCCATTCCCACGCCACGGTGATGCGCAAAGTTGCAGAACTGATTGGGCCACAGAATGTCTACCAGTTCGGGATTCGCAGTGGTACCCGGGAGGAATTTGCCTATGGTCGGGCCAAAACCAATTTTTATCCTTTCCAGGTGTTAGAACCACTGCAGAAGGTGATACCGCAGCTGCAAAACCGGTCTATCTATGTGACCCTGGATATCGATGTGGTTGATCCTGCTTTTGCGCCGGGAACCGGCACGGCTGAACCGGGGGGCATATCGGCAGCGGAAATGCTGGCTGCCATTATCGCCCTCAAGGAATTGCAGGTAGTAGGATTTGACCTGGTGGAAATCGCGCCCCAGTATGACCAGAGTGAACGCACCGCCCTGCTGGGGGCCAAAATCGTCAGGGAAGCGCTGCTGGCTTTTACGGAAAAATAGTTGCCATTAATTACAATTTATGATAATATATATGTGTGATTTATCACATGACTTTTCACCCCACCTTTTATACGCCCGCATTATGCGGGTGTTTTTTTGTGTAAGTTTGTAAATTTTTTTGACTTCTATAAGGATAAAGCATATAATAATAGCAAAGGATGTGTTCAGTATAGAAGGTGGATGTTATGGCAACTGTATCTTTTGATAAGAATATTATTATCAGAGAACCAGAAGCAATTGAAAAACTGATTGATGTACTTTTGTCTGAAGATGTGAAACCTGTCAATAAGAAGCTGGCTTCTGCTGAGGAGATAGCAAGGGGTGAAGAAATATTAAGACGTTGCTTATCCCTCTCGAAAAATTCTTAGGGATGGCTTCCGAAAAGAAAGTATCGGAAGTCATCTCTATTTTTAAATGCGCAAAAGATCGTGATATTGAAAATTTTATTAAAGAGAAAGCAATTATTTATGAGAAAAAAGCAAAAAGCCGAACATACCTTGTTTTTGATGAGGAGGCATTATTAGAAGGAGAATTTAAGCTCCTGGGATATTTTGCCCTGGCATTACAGTCGCTCAAAATACCTGAAGGCACCAGCGTATCCCAGATTCGCAGACTCGATGGGCTTTATTCAAGAAAGGAGACGGATTAATTACTGAAATACCTGCATTTTTAATTGGTCAACTGGGAAAAAATGATCTATATAAAGATGATATAAACGGAGATAAGTTAATGAAATATGCCCTCGCGGTTATCTCAAGAGCACAGGAAATAGTAGGTGGGCGGATTGTTTTTTTAGAATGCCAGGACAAGCCCAAGCTAATTGATTTTTATTCACGAAATGGATTCAAGATTTTTCGGAAGGATCCACTGGATAATTTAGTTCAAATGATTCGTTTAATTAACTAAGCAACAAGAGGACCGCTGATAGGTCCTCTTGTTTTTTTCCCACCCCTGACATATAATATAATTAACATATCAACATATATAAATATATAAATAAAGGAGGCCTTATTAAACATGAGTGCCAAATCGGGTTTATCGCTCCTCGATCGTTTCCTCACTCTCTGGATTTTCCTGGCCATGGCGCTGGGAGTAGGGCTGGGCTGGACCTTTCCCGGACTGGCGCAGTGGTTGGATAGTCTCTCGGTCGGTACCACTTCCATCCCTATCGCTATCGGTTTGATTGTGATGATGTATCCGCCCCTGGCTAAAGTAAATTACCGGGAGCTGGGTAAAGTGTTCCGGGATGGTAAGGCCTTATCCCTTTCCTTGCTGCAGAACTGGGTGATTGGCCCGGTGCTTATGTTCATCCTGGCAGTAGCCTTTTTGCGGGATTATCCTTCATTTATGGTAGGCTTGATTCTCATCGGCCTGGCTCGCTGTATCGCCATGGTGATTGTCTGGAACAGCCTGGCCAAAGGGGATACGGAATATGCGGCAGCTCTGGTGGCCTTTAATTCCATCTTCCAGGTCCTGTTCTATTCTGTTTATGCCTATATTTTTATTACCGTCTTGCCCACCTGGATTGGGCTTAAAGGCTATGAAGTGCATATTTCCATGGCTGAGGTAGCCAAATCGGTAGCCATTTATCTGGGGATTCCCTTTGCGGCCGGGTTTTTAACCAGAACCCTGCTGGAACCGGCTAAAGGTAGCGAATGGTATATGAAAAAGTTTGTGCCTAAAATCAGTCCCCTGGCGTTAATTGCTTTGCTCTTTACAATTGTGGTAATGTTTACTTACAAGGGGAAATATATAATTGAACTGCCTCTGGATGTGTTACGCATTGCAGTTCCCCTCTTGATTTACTTTGTGGTTATGTTTGCGGTTTCCTTCTTCCTCAGCCGCCAGGCGGGAGTTGATTATGGCAAGACAGTGAGTCTGTCCTTTACCGCAGCCAGCAACAACTTCGAGCTGGCGATCGCGGTGGCGGTAGCTGTCTTCGGGATTGAGTCCAAAGAGGCCTTTACAGCGGTTATCGGTCCCCTGATTGAGGTGCCGGTGATGATCGCTCTAGTTAATGTAGCTCTGGCCTGGGGTAGAAAGTATTATGGCTTAAAGGATAGCAGCATCTGACAGGAGGCTAACCATGAAAGAACTGGCGGAAAAACTGCGGGCCCTGGCGGATGAGAATCGGCTGCAGATTATCCGGCTGCTGGCCCGGGGAGAGCTGTGTGTCTGTGAAATCATGGATTATCTGGAGATGAGTCAGCCAACAGCCTCCCATCATCTGAAAATCCTGAGACAGGCCGGACTGGTGACGGATCGCAAAGAGGGGCGCTGGAGTTATTACCGTTTGCAGTCTGAGGCTGTGCAGGCACTGACGGCAGAAATCCAGGGCCTGCTTGTCACCGGGGAACCACTACCTCCCCGGCCTGCCAGCCGGTGTCAGCCAAAGGAGTAAAAGAACATGAAAGCGGTCAAAGATGATGAACTAACCTGGATCCCTACCTGTTGCAATGGCTGTGGCGGCCAGACCGGTATTCTGGCCGGCATCAGGGATGGGGAGGTAGTCAAAATCAAGCCCAATTCCGAAAACCCGATCGGAGTGGCCCTGACCTGGGAGGAGTTTCAGGAGCAAAAACAGCGCGGTGGGCGGGTCTGCTTGAAAGGAGTGCATGCTCCCCGGCAGTGGGCGGATCCGGAACGCCTTACCCGGCCCCTTCTGCGCAAAGGGCCACGGGGCAGCGGGCAGTGGCAGACCATCAGCTGGGAAGAGGCCCTCGCACTACTGGCGGAACGGCTGGAGCAGTTGCGGCGGGAACATGGGCCGGAAAGTCTGCTCTGGTTTTGTGAAGATCATTCCTTTATTCACATTCAGGAGGAGTTTTGCCGGGCCTATGGCACTCCCAATTTCCTCAACCACACCAATATCTGCGATGCCGGTCGGCGGGCCGGATTTCTGCGGGTTCTGGGCATAGAGCGTCCGCTGGCCCATTTGTCTCAGGCCCGGGTCATTCTGCTGCTGGGCTGGAACCCCCTGGAGGCAGTAAAATGGATGTACTTGCCGGCAGCTCTGGAGCAGGCTCTGGACCAGGGGGCCCGGCTGTTTGTGGCTGACCCGGTCAGGAGCAAAACCGCCTGCCGCGGTCACTGGCTGCCAGTGCGACCGGGAACCGATGGGGCCCTGGTGCTGGCTCTTTGCCATATCCTCTGGCGGGATGGCAAATATCAGCGGGATTTTGTCCAGCAATACACCAGTGGCTGGGATGAATTCGCCGTCTATCTGCAGGACAAAACCCCGGCCTGGGCTGCCGAACTGACTGGCCTGGAGGAAAGGAAAATTGAGGAACTGGCTGCTCTGCTGGCCGAATATGCACCCAGGGTAGTGGTGGATGCCTGGTGTGGTGTCAGCCATTACAGTAACGGTATGGAAACTACCCGGGCGGTGGCCTGTCTCAATGCCCTGCTGGGAACCATTGATCGCCCCGGTGGATTGCTCTGGCCGGAAAGGTTTAAACTGACGGGGCGTCCTCCGCAACCGAACTGGCCGCAGATTGCTAGTCCTGCTGTCGATGGGCGAGGAGCAGCCTATCCCTTTGCCCACAAGTCCGGCAGTTATGTGGCAGCCCGGGAAGCCATTCTCAGCGGACAGCCCTATCAGCCGCGGGCGGCAGTGGTGGTTTTTCAGAATCTGATGCTATCCCTGCCCAATGTGGAGAAAAGCGAAGCAGCCCTGCGTCGCCTGGATTTTCTGGCTGTTTGCGATGTCTATCTGTCTGAAACGGCCCTGCTGGCTGATCTGGTCCTGCCAGGTACTCATTTTTATGAACGTTATGACCTGACAGTAAACTGGACGGCTTTTCCTTCCCTCAGTTTGCGCCAGCCGGTGGTGGAGCCGCGGTCCGGCATCTGGCCGGAATATGAATGGATTCTGGAACTGGCCCGGAAATTGAGCTTATCCGGATTTGACCTTTCTTACCAGCAGTACTTGGACTGGCAGGTGAAACAGGCCTGTGGACTTTCCTTGTCGGAACTGGCCAGCCTGCCGGGAGCGGTATTCAACCGGGGACCGACCTGTTATGAGAAATGGCGGGAACGGCCCTTTCCTACTGAAAGCGGCCGCATCCAGCTGGGCTGTGACTGGCAGCCGCCAGGGACTTTGCCCAATCAGGATTATCCCTTTTATATGGTTAACTGGAAAGTGTATCAGCATACCCATACCCGCAGCCAGAACAATCCGGCTCTGTTACAAGCCTATGGGGAAAACCCCCTCTGGATTCATCCCGAGACAGCGGCAGCTCTGGGTATTGGCCCGGAGGACCGGGTACGGGTAGAATCAGAGTATGGCTGGATTGAGAGCGGGGTTTTCCTTACAGAAGGTATCCATCCCCGGGTGGTAGGCCTGGCCCATGGTTTTGGCCACTGGGCCCTGGGCAGTCGGGCTAAAGGGCGGGGGGCAGCCGTAAATCGTTTGTTGGCCGGTACGGCAGAAGCAGGCAGCGGTCAGGCTATTCTCAAGGAATGCCGGGTTAGGCTAAGAAAGGTTGACAAATGAACCTTCCCTTGCTAAACTATACTTAGCATATACACAGGGGGAGTAGCTGTCGGGCAAATTGCCCGGTGAACAGAGTCGTCATTCCGGCCGTTTAGGCCCGGCTCTGTTGGCTGATGGAGCCAAGCAAGACCCTGTCTTTCCTGAGAAGGAAAGGCAGGGTCTATTTTTGTTAATAATAAAGTTGATAGGAGGGGATAGTTATGTTGTGGCAGTTATTGGGAGGACTGATTATTATCTTAATTGGGGCTGAACTTTTCACCAATGGGATTGAGTGGCTGGGCAAAAAGCTTAATCTGTCCCAGAGTGCAGTGGGAAGTGTGCTGGCGGCTGTCGGCACAGCCTTACCGGAAAGCATGATTCCGGTGGTAGCCATTTTATTTGGTGTGGGAGAAGCCGGGCATCATATTGGGGTAGGGGCGATTCTGGGTGCCCCCTTTATGCTGGTCACCCTGGGGCTGGCCCTGGTGGGAACCGGGGCTCTGGTTTACCGGAAGCGACGGGAAACAGGCACTGAGGTGGCAGTCAACAAAGGACAGCTCAACCGGGATCTGGGCTTCTTCCTGGTCTTCTACGGTCTGGCGGTAGTTGCAGCTTTCCTGCCCGGTTGGGCCAAATATGGTATCGCTCTGGTGCTGGCCGGGGGCTATTTCTGGTATGTCTGGCGTACCCTGCAGGCTGACTGTGAAGCCATCGGCCACTGTCCCCCTCTCTATCTGGCTCGCAAAAACCCGGAACCGGGCAAGCCGCTGGTGATTTTGCAGGTAGTGCTGGCATTAGGGGTGATTATCCTGGGGGCCAAACTGTTCGTAAGTGGAGTAGAGGAAATAGCGGTCTGGCTGGGCCTCAGTCCTATGCTGGTCGCCCTGATTCTCGCCCCGGTGGCCACCGAGTTGCCGGAAAAACTGAACAGCATTATCTGGATGCGGCAGAATAAGGATGTAATGGCCACTGGCAACATGACAGGAGCGATGGTCTTTCAGAGCAGCCTGTTGCCGGCCTTTGGTATGGTTTTCACCGACTGGCAGCTGGGGCAACAGGGGCTGACCAGTATCGGCCTGGCCCTGGTGGCTGCTCTAGTCCTCTGGCTGGTGAACCGGCGGCGCCAGGGCCGCATTCCAGGCCAGCTGCTCCTTTTGTTTGCGATTTTTTATTTGCTTTTTGTACTGACCATTATATAATGACAGCAGGGGGTGGTGTTCATGTTGTTAAGGGAAATCCTGGAAGCTAACCGGGAATTTGTCCAGCGCTGGGAACAGGAGCGGGAAGCCCGGCAGGCGGGCAAGTTGCCGGCCAAAAAACTGGCCATTTTCTCCTGTATGGATACCCGGCTAGTGGAAATGCTGGAGCCGGCCCTGGGTTTAAAACGGGGGGAAGCCAAGGTTATCAAAAATGCCGGTACTATTTTAACCGAAGATGTGGTACGCAGCCTGGCCGTGGCTATCTATTTGCTGGGGGTAGAAGAGGTGGTGGTAATCGCCCACCTCGATTGCGGAATGGCCAAACCGGATGCGGACAGGATGCGGCAGGCCATGCTGGCCCGGGGTGTGAAGCCGGAAGACCTGGAGGGTGTGGACCTGGCTGCCTGGCTTCAGGGCTTCGGGGAAGATTACCACGGCCATGTGCGAGAAGTGGTGGCAGGATTGCGCAATCACCCGCTTTTGCCTAAAGATATTCCTTATCATGGCCTTTTATTCTGTCCCGATACCGGGCATCTGGAACTGGTAGTGGATGGGTATAAAGAGTAAAAGCAGAGACCGTCTGGCCTCTGCTTTTGCCTTTACCGGTTGGCAGGCTTGAAGGTATTGCACATGGTGCCATCAGAAGAAGAGACCCGCTTATCACCGGTGGACATTACTTCGATGGTATTGGCAGTGCACATAGCATTATCATAATAGGTGCATTCTTCTACTTTGCATTTAATAGTGGCCATTTTTCTACACCTCCCCTTATAGATTTACAGGCATATTGTTTCATTTGTTTTCTGCTTTTATTCAGGATATAATTGTGTGGGGAGGGGATAATTGTGAGCAAAAAATGGTTAGTGCTGGCCAATGTAGCTCTTGGTACTTTTATGGCCACTCTCGACGGCAGCATTGTCAATGTTGCTTTACCCACCATAGCCCGGGATTTAGGTGTAACCATCGGGGAAATTCAGTGGGCAGTTACATCCTATTTATTAACTATTTCCGGTCTTTTGCTGGTATTTGGCCGGGCAGCGGATCTGTGGGGACGGCGGCGCGTCTATGCCAGCGGCTTTCTGGTTTTCTCCCTGGGTTCTTTTTTTTGTGGCCAGGCCAGTTCCCTGCTGGTCCTGATCCTGGCCCGCATCCTGCAGGCAGTGGGAGCAGCTATGTTAATGGCCAATAGCATGGGGCTGGTGACAGCAGCTTTCCCGCCCCAGGAACGGGGGCGGGCCCTGGGTCTAATCGGTACCGTGGTTTCGGCAGGCAGCATGACCGGGCCTTCCCTGGGCGGAGTAATGGTGGCTCAGTGGGGCTGGCCCAGTATCTTTTATATCAATATACCCATTGGACTTTTAGCTTTCATCTGGTCGATCTTCAACTTACCCCGGGAAGAAGAACTGAGCCGGGGGGAAACCTTTGACCGCCTGGGGGCAGTGCTGCTGGTTACCGGTTTAACTGCCTTTCTCTGGGCTCTGTCGGAAGGTTACAAACTGGGTTGGACTGATCCTCGCTTGCTGGCTGTTGGTAGCGCGGGGCTGGCACTCCTGATCTTTTTGTTTTACCGCATGCGCCGCATGGACAGTCCTTTAATCGACTTAACCCTGTTCCAGCGCCGCCCCTTTTTCTATGGCGGTATCACCGGTTTAATTTCTTTCATCTCCCTGTTCTCCACCAATTTGATTATGACCTTTTATGTCCAGCAGGTACTGGGTTATTCCCCGGCTCAGGCCGGAATCGCTCTTTCCGCTTTTCCGGTGGTAATGGCAGTTGTGGCCCCGGTGGCAGGCAGTTTGTCCGACAAATTCGGCTATCAGTGGTTGACCAATACCGGTCTGGCGGTCAATACCATCGGATTGCTGGCTTTGACTACTCTGAATAAAAACTCCTCTCTGCTGGCGGTTTTCCTGCACCTGGCCGTACTGGGCCTGGGTATGGGCCTGTTCCAGAGCCCCAATAACAGCAGTATGATGGAAGTTGTTCCCAAACCAAAACTGGGGATTGCCGGCAGCATCAATGCCCTGATGCGCAATGTGGGGATGGCTACCGGGATCGCCTATTCCATGTCTGTCTTTGGTACCGTCTACAAGCTCAGCCACGATTTTTTGCAGGCTATGGACTGGGTGTTTTATACAGGGGCCCTGATCAGTATACTGGGTCTGGTCATCAATATGCAGGGCCGAAAAGCGGTACAGGAGGGGGCCAGATAAGTTTTAGCTGTTCACCCTGGTAAAGCGACCGTTCAGAGGCCGGACAAGCCCGTTGGGGTGGTGAGTTAACATTAATTTAACATTAAAATTTTCGCTAAAAGTATTGACACATTCAGACATCATTAGTACAATAACTAACAAATATAGCTGTTATACATTATACAAGCGACGACGGGGAAGGCTGTCGGGAGAACGGACGCAAGAGAGCCGGGAGGGTGGAAACCGGTGTCACGGGCCCGGACGGGGATCACCCCTGAGCTGTCGGTCGAACCCTTGCTCAGGCAGTAGGCCGTACCGGGTTAGCCGCCGTTATCCGGCTACAGAGGGGTTCCGGTTTGCTTGACCGGAACAACCAGGGTGGTACCGCGGAAGGCATCTTCAGCCTCTCGTCCCTGTCGGGACAGAGAGGCTTTTTTAATGTTTAGGAAATTATGCTTTAAGGCTTGATGTGGATAACTTAGGGTGTTAAGGTAGAAATATGAGAGCGCATGAGAAAGAAAATAAACAATCAATAAAAATAGTCGATA
>NZ_BDLQ01000032.1:0-6301 GCF_002049255.1 Carboxydocella sp. ULO1
TGGACATTCACTTTGCGGGCCACGAAATCGAATAAGAGCTCCCGCACTTCTGGATGATAGATGATGGGCTTACGCTCCTCATCAGTGATTTTCAAGCCCATGCTGACCGGACCAATAGCCTGGCCCCGAATAGCCTGGTAAGACTTTAAATCCCGGGCCAGAAAACGGCGGTAAACCACAGAATATTTTTCTGTCAAAGTAAAGTTATTTTCATCTTCTGTCAACAAAAGATAATTCTCCAGTTCATTATAAAAAGCTGGCAGACTGAAATTTACCCTCTGGTTCTGCTCGTCAATGCTGATGCCGGGAAAATGCTCGGTAATCTGTACATACATATCCTCATAGTAACTCACTTTAGGCAATTGCGGCCAGAACGGAATATCCAGGGACAAAGCCAGATCCAGAGCTTGTTCAATGTCGGTGTGGGGCATAATGCCCATTGCCGTTGTCGCTAAATCTCCCTTCAACACAAAAACCACCCCCACCATCATTATAACAGATAGCAGGGAGTGGTCCTGTGTTTTACATCACATTACTGTTCCTTTTTGACAAAGGTGTCTTTGCCCTCGCACTGGGGACACTTTTTCGGCTTACAGCGCCCTTCCTTTTCATAACCGCACTGGGTGCACTGGAATACGGCCATCTTCGCTCACCTCCTTCTTAGAGAAAAGGATTGCTGACCTTTTCTTCCCCAATGGTAGTCTGAGGCCCATGCCCGCAATATACCTCTGTCTCATCGGGCAGGGTCAGTAAACGGTTGCGGATGGACTGCAGCAGCTGGGTATAACTGCCGCCGGGAAAATCGGTGCGGCCAATACTGCCGGCAAAGAGAGTATCCCCGGCGATGACAAAACCAGCCCCTAACAGGCAAATACCGCCGGGTGTATGGCCCGGGGTATGCAGAACTTTCAACTCAATTTCCCCCAGGCGAAGGATATCCCCCTCTGCCAGGGTCCGGTCGGCTGGTTTGAGGGCCAGATTAAACCCCATCAGCAAGGATAGATTCCCGCGGCTGCTGGTCAGCATTTCCGCATCCAGGCTGTGGATTAGCACCTCGGCTCCTGTAGCTTCCCTTAACTGGTCATTGCCAGCCACATGGTCGTAATGCCCATGGGTATTAACGATATATTTCAGCTTCAACCCCTGTTTGTTCAGTTCCTGCAGAATCCGGGGGACATCCCCACCTGGATCCACAACCAGCGCTTCCCGGCTTTCCTTATCGCCGAGCAGATAACAGTTGGCTCCCAACATACCCACGGGAAACCAGGTAAAAATCATTTCCTTTTCACCCTCCTTCTTTATTAATCATAACAAAAAACAAGGCCGCTTTCAAAATTCAGCGGCCTTGTCCATTATTACACAGTTTGTGGTTCAGCATTAGGGGTATTTGGGGCTTCATTTACAGTTTGTACCCTGTTTACAGTAGTTCCGCAGGTAGGACAGTGCTGCCAGTCAGCATTCAAGCCCTTTCCGCATTTGACACAATAAGCCCGGGCCTGATTGTTTTTAAAGAATACACTCTTGTTATCTCCCTCGGTGAGATACTTTTTCAAAAAGACTACCAGCCCCACTACTAATCCAACAATCAATAAAATGGCAAATAGGTATATGGCAAAATTGAAAATCCCTGTCAGCAATCCGGTAAAATCCCCGTTTTGCAAACCAAAACCTGATGCGTTGGTCTGCATGTGATTGGCCATGCCAGTCATAACACTTGGGTCATAAGGCATATGTCCCACACTGCCGGAAATGTTGAACTGCCCGTATACCGGCATGTGCCCCATGGGCATTTGTCCCGCCGCCATTTGTTCCATTGGCATTGGCCCCATCGGCATTTGAGCCATCGACATAGGCCCCATTGCCATTTGGTCCATTGGCATTTGTCCTTGGGACATAGAACCCATCATATCCATATCCATTCCCATGTTGTCCATAGAGCCGCCAGAACCGCCCATTCCGCCCATCATCATCATCATCGTCCATTCCTCCTTTTACTTACTTCTATTTGACTTACATCATAGGCATATTGGACATACCGCTATTCATATTGGCTTTCATTTGCTCGTGTAATTGATGTAGCGTCTGCCGCATTTGCTGCATCTGCATTCTCATCATTTGCATGTTGTAGTACATAGCAGGCAACATATTATTGTAATATTCTGCTTGCCCCTGGTTCATCTGGAAGTGCTGAGGCATATTCCCCATATAGTTGTGATTGGGATAACCTTCAAATGCCTGACCCTGGTACTGAACAACTGCAGCTCCCTGTTGTCCGTGTACCATTGCCGAACCGCCATGGGCGCTACTGTCACCACCTGATATGGCCTGGATTAAATTTAAGCCCAGAATACTGAAAACCAGGCCTGCCAGGGAGACTACCGCCAATCTAAGCCACTTGTTCTCCATACTCTTCAACACCTCCTTTCTTTAATGCATTGGCATCTGGTAATAGTTATGCATTGGTCGACCATACGGCATATAATTCATATGCCCGCCTTGATTAATGAAACCCCAAGGGCCGAAAAACAGATCAAGGATAAGGTTTAAGATGATTATCGCAATGAAGGAAAACAAGGCTAATTTAAACCACTTGTTCATTGTTCTTCCCCCCCTCTTTGTTGTTTTCTATTGCCTGGCCGCAGCTGGGACAGTATTCCCATCCGGCCAATAATTCCTTACCACACTGGAAACAGTCTTTTTTCAAACTTTCTTTACACCGGGGGCAAAAACGAAATTCTTCCGTTAAGCGTTCTCCGCATTTGGGGCATACCAATTGATTCCCCTTTATTTTGTCCACAAGCAGACTGAAATCGATAGTATTAAACTCGGCCAAATACTGTTTACCCCATTCGTACAATCCTGCCAGAACCCCTACCAGAACCAGTATCCATAAAATTTTGATTGTTAAATTGATCAAACCAAATAATAATCCTCCTATAGCTACACCTGTAGCCGCTGTCCCTGGTAAATATTCCCTATACGTTCCTGGAGTTGAAGATATCTGGGAAAAAATCAACCATAATAAAAGTACCCCACCTAACACAATTACTGCATTTTTCCAGTTGGTGTTGTTTTCTTGTGGCTTACCCATCCCTGTCACCTGCCTTTCTGTAGAAAAGTCAGCAGTTCTTTACATTTGTCCTGTAGACAAATGATGAATGAAATATCCAATTGCGCCTATGATCGCCAGGGAAACGACTACAATTGCAGCAATCATTCCCTTGTTGTTCATACCATTACCTCCTTTCTTCTCTTGCTCTAGTTTAATCCTAAAACAACGTTATGGAGTTTTTATGGAGAATGGGAAAAATCTGCGAAAAAAATTTTTTCCATCTGATTAAGCTGATTCTCCATAACTTCCAACTGCCAATCCATATTCGCAATAATAGCGCCATAATTAACCGGTTGCATTACGGGCGAAAAATTACTACTGCTGCCATGATTATGATTCTCCTGTCCTGCTCCAAGAGTTTGTAATACTCCTAACGAAAATACGCTCAAAAACAAAAACGCAGCTGAAATATAGGCAAGCCGTAACCATTGTGGCTGTTGCCCTTTAGAACGACTTGTTCTTTTTCCAGTTTCTGGTTCAGCCCAGACCAGCGTCCGGTCAATTGCCTTCAATGCCAGCAACCCCAGACCAATTACCATTACCACTATCATTAAATAAACATATAGATTTCCCACCTGAGCCAGGTTATACATATCCTTTCACCCCGCTAAAACCAAAGTACTAACAACAAGACCACTCCACCGGCTAAAATAGGTACAAGCAAAAATATTGCCACAGTAGTCAAAAAAGCCATCCCTTCCAGCAATGATGTTAATAGATGGTGTCCGGATAAATTCCCCATACCGTGGTCTTCTGCTCCCTGCCTTAGTAAAATAGCTGGCGTGATTTGCCCGGCATGATGGACTTTCATCATCCCTCCCATACTCAGTCCCATACCGGTCATCTGTTCCGACAGGTTTTGCCGGTTAGCAAACAAACCGGCCAAAGTTAGAAAGCCAAATAAAATCACCAGAATCCAAAAACTCGATTTTTTATCCATTCTTTCGCACCCTCCTCATCTTGAGGATGGCCCCAATAAAGGCTCCGGCAAAAATCGCCGGGAATACCAGAGCTCCGGTTTTGGTCAACAAGGCACTGACAAAACCATGATTTTCTAAAGCCCAGCCCATGAGAGAGTTATGCATGGCACTCATCATGCCATGCATCCACCTCATCGTTTGTTCCTCCGTCGGTCCTGGACTAAAAAGGGATATAATCACTCCGGTCATGACAAAAAAATAAAAAGTAGCACTAAACCAAGCTAATAATTTATACCAGCTTTTTTTTAACATTTTATCCTTCCCCCAGTTCCAGCGGTAAACCGTGGGCCTTATCGTATATGTGCCAAATTATTACCGGCACTGAAATAAGGGTTAAAAGATCATGGATTACTACTGCAAAAGCAAGAGTAACATGAGAAAAACCTTCACAAACCCAAATCAAAATTCCGCTGAAGGCAAAAAGTAATGTTGATACCAGTACGAAAATACCCATCCCTGATTTTTTTACCACCAGCCAGGCAGTACTTCCCTGATAATGACCTGATAACTTGGTTACCTCAATGAAAACGGCGACTAGAGTCAGCAGTATAAATACTGCGGCCAGAGTCCGGTGTAAATAATCGGCCCAGGCCAGTTGATAATCCATCAACCAGCCAGTTTTAGCCCCCATCAACACCAGGCCGCTAATCAGCAATAAACCGAAGACAACTGCATACAACCAGTGCAGGAGAAAATCAAGCTTAATTTCTTTCACTTGCCGCCTCACTCCCACAATAGGGACAACAATTCCAGTGGTTCCCCAATTTCTGCCCACAATTTAGACACACCCTCCTGCTGTCCACCTGCCTAACTAATTGTTGCCACAGCGGTCCAGCCTGTTCTTTCAGCAAACTGTAAAACCCGTAAATAAACATTCCTACCAGAACAAGCATTAATAACTGGATAACAACGTTAATTATCCCTGTATATTTGACCATCATCTGATTGGGACCGAAGAGCAGGGAAAAGAGTAAATCAAAAAAGATTAATCCTAGTACCAGTACCAGCAAGACCCTTATGAGCTCATTATTTTTCAGTTCACTTAGCATCAGACATCACTCTTTCCTGCCTGCGCCTGGGGCTTAAGCAGGCTGTTAATAAACCCGACCAGGGAAGCAAAAATACCGAACAGAGATAAGAACAAGATTCCATAAATTACGTATACTACTGAATTGACGTTGAGTAAGTTAGCTAAACCACCCAATCCTCCTGTATGGCTGGCGTTCTGATGTCCGCTGGCCATCTGATTGTTAGATTGGGTATTGGGTTGGGTATTGGGCTGGATATTGGGCTGGGTACCGGGATATTGATATGGCACATAGTTCTGATAAGGTTGGACCGGATAAGGATATACTGGATAGTAATAGGATTGAGGCTGTTGCGGTTGAACCAGGTAGTAATTTACTCCGGCTTGCCGGGTTTGGTTTATATCCTGAGCCATTGCTTTTTGCGCTATATCCAGCAAAGTTAACCCCTGGGCCATCTTGTAAATACCGGTATGGATTTTCTCCATATCAACCCCATCACTTTTTTTCGTCTGTCCCCCATTCTTCTCCCCGGGCAAATCTCCCGCCTGTGGCTGGCTATCATACATTTGCCCACCTAAAATCAACTCTGCTCCCTGTTTAATAATTGAATTTGCTTCCTCCATTTTTTTCAAAGTCTCTTCCGGAGCGGCGATTTCCTTAACAATAATCTTGGGGGTTTGTTCGCTGGCATCTTTTGGCTTTTCTTTCGGTATCTGTTCTTGCATCTGGTCCTGGTTCTGTTGCTGCGCTACATTATGCCCATTGGAATTACCGTGATTGAACCCTACTAAAGCTCCTCCCACTGCGACAATTACTACCAAAACAACAATTAACGACCCCAAAATCCACTTTAATACCCTCATTCTTTTTTCCTCCTTTGTTTTTATTTATTGGGTATGGTTACAATAACTTCTGTCCCCTTCCCCACCTCACTGGTAACCTGTATTTTCCCTTGATGAGCCTCTACAATAGCCTTGACAATAGCCAAACCGATACCGGCACCTCCGGTAGAACGAGCGCGGGAAGCATCTGCTCGATATAAACGGTCAAAAATATAGGGTAGATCCTTTTTGAGCTAATTGCGTTGTCAGATAATCCTGACAGGCCAAGGGATTAGCGGAAGGACGAAAATAAATTTACCCCAGAAAAAGGTGTATAGGAAAGGGTTTTTAGCGCAAAAC
>NZ_BDLQ01000033.1:0-22424 GCF_002049255.1 Carboxydocella sp. ULO1
CAATGGCGGTGGGGCAACACCCGTACCCATACCGAACACGGCAGTTAAGCCCACCAGCGCCGATGGTACTTGGACCGCAGGGTCCTGGGAGAGTAGGTCGCTGCCGGACAAAGAGAAACTTCCTGTAATTGTCACAGGAAGTTTTTTTTTAAAGGATTTTAATTTTTTTTGTCGAATTATATAATAATAAATTTTTTCAATATTTAATATCAGTAGCGTTGCAAAAATTAATCTGAATTTGTCAAGTCATAAATTAGCTTAATTTGACCCTAAAAAGACCAAAAACAAAGATTATGAGCTGAAAAATACAAAAAACTCCTTTATAATAGAGATTAAGGGTAGTCCTTGCCCAAATCTCTAATATAAAGGAGACAAAATATGCAAGGCAAGGATATCATAAAAGCCACATTTTTTCAATTGTTTCGGCCAGTTTTTCACGAAAGAAATTTACAACAAATCAAAACAGCAGGTGTTGATAAATACGTTAAAAATCTGACAGCACTCAAGCTATTCAATCTTTTAGCCTATGCTCAGTTGGAACAATTCAAAGGCTTGAGGGAAATTAGCAATAGCCTAAATAATGAGATTCATAGCTTGTACGTAGGTCTTGATTCTATAAGCCATTCCCAAATTTCCCGCAGGCTGAAGGCACTGCCGACAAGCACCTTTAAGACAATATTTCAAGATCTTATTCGGCAGGCCGGAGAAAAGGAGAAAAAATAGGTTTCCCAAAAATCCGTGACTCCCTGGGACGTATCTATTTAATTGATGCTTCGGTTATCAGTTTGTGCTTAACCCAATATCGCTGGGCAGAATTCCGTAAAGATAAAAGTGGTGTAAAGCTTCATCTTAGGCTCAGACTGTTTGAGCAAGGGGTTCTGCCGGATTGTGCACAGATCACCACGGCAAAATACAGTGATAGAACGCAAATGGACAATCTGGTAGTTGAAGAGAAGGATGTAATTAACATTTTTGACCGTGGCTACATTGACTACAGGAAATTTGATCAATACTGCAAAGAGGGAATAGGTTTTGTAACTCGTCTTAAGTCTAATGCTGTGGTATATGTGCAAAAAGAATTGTCAGTTTTGCCGGAAAGCGAAATAAAAAGGGACTGCATAGCTATCTTGGGCTGGGGTTCGTCAAGAATGGAACACCCTGTGCGTCTGATTGAAACAATGGATACGGAAGGAAAGCAAATCTTAGATATGAGTGCTGAAGAAATTGGGCAGTTATATCGCTACCGCTGGCAGATTGAAATCTTCTTTAAATGGCTTAAGCAACACCTGCATGTCAAGCATCTATATAGCCTTAGTCAGCAGGCAGTGGAGAACCAATTGTATATCGCATTAGCAACATACTGTTTATTAAAGATAATTCAACTGGAAACAGGCTTTAAAGGTCCGCTACTGACTGTCTAAAGACTGATTTGTACCTGTCTTTATGAACCCTTTGAAGCATTTGTGAAAAAGCTTAAATACAAGAAAAAACGGAAATCTAAAGGTCGACGAAGATTGAACCATGAAGCAGTATATGAACTAACAGTAAAACAAGTAATGGAGGGTGAAGCTGATTTTCTTAATGACTTATGTTATGATCCAGTAATTCTAAAATAGGTGGCAATAATTGACAAAATATGGAATAGGGCTACCCTCTATTGCTACTAGCCCTTTTGACCAAAGAAGAAAAAACACGTTTACATATATTATCAAAAATAGAAATTATATGATATCAATTGTTTAGGTAAAAGATCTTTATTCTCAATCAAGTATTTAATGCAACGCTACTGATGCAACGATACTTATTTAATATTAGTTTTTTTAAATTCTTTTCAATATAATGAGGTCAATTATTTATTATTTTGAGGTGTTGTGTAAATGGGTTTTCGTGATTTGAATTTGAAGATAAAATATAGATCTTCTGATGACAATATTGTTAGAGATTTTTATATTCCAGTATTACAGCGATCTGTTGTCTATAAAAGAGCTGTTGGTTTTTTTTCATCTTCATCATTAATAGAAATATCTAAGGGTCTTTCAGGTTTGATAAAAAATGGTGGGAAAATACTACTTATTGCTTCTCCTAGGATTCAGGTAGAAGATATAGAAGCTATCAAAAAAGGATATGAGATTCGAAAACTCATTGAAGAAATATTATGTGATTCTATTTTACCTCCTAAAACCTATTTTGAAGAAGAAAGATTAAACTTATTAGCACACTTGATTGCTACACGCAGACTTGATATTAAGATAGCTTATATGGAAGAAAATAATTATTTGGGCATGTATCATGAAAAAATTGGTATTGCAATTGATGAATATGGTAATAAAATTGCTTTTACAGGTTCTTTGAATGAAACTTTATATGCATTTAATCAGAATTTCGAATCTATTGATGTTTTTTTGTCATGGCGTAGTGAGTTCGAGTTAGAGAGAGTATTGGAAAAGGAAAAAGACTTTGACAATTTGTGGTGTAACAACACTAAAAAAATAAAGGTAATAGATTTTCCTAGGGTAGCCGCTGAGAAATTACAAAAATTTATGAAAGATAATGTAAATTACGATATAGATGAATTGGAATTCAATTTATCATTAAAAGAAAATAAGTCGATTTATACTGTAAATCAAATAAATGTTCCTCAAGATATTAAATTATATGATTATCAAGTAGAGGCCATAAATAATTGGGAATCTTATGGTTTTAGAGGAATTTTTGACATGGCAACTGGAACAGGTAAAACAATTACAGGTTTAGCTGCTATTGTGAGATTACTTGAAAAGGTTAAGAGGACTGCTATTTTTATTATTTGCCCGTATCAGCATTTAGTAGATCAATGGGTAGAAGAAGTGAAAAAATTTAACTTTAAACCTATTATTGGTTATTCCGCTTCCGAACAGAAAGATTGGAAAATAAGATTGAGGAATGCAGTAATTGATTATAACCTTAAAATAATTGACCAGTTCTGCTTTGTTACTACTAACGTTACTTTTTCTTCAGATTTTGTACAACATATGATAAATAAAATTTCTGGGAACATATTAGTGGTTATTGATGAAGCACATAATTTTGGAGCTTTAAAGCTTAGTAAGTGTTTGGATAATAGATTTGATTATAGGTTAGCTCTTTCAGCAACAATTGAAAGAGCTTATGATCCAGAAGGCACAAAAAAACTACTTGATTTTTTTGGAAACAAATGTATAGTATATGATTTAGAGCGTGCAATTAAAGAGAAAAAGCTTACACCTTATAAATATTATCCAGTATTAACTTTCTTGACTCCAGAAGAATTAAATGAATATAAACTTATTTCAAGGCAAATTGCAAAATATACTATTAACGAAGATGATGGGAAGATTAAATTAACAGATAAGGGAAAGAAATTAGCAATATTAAGGGCACGTTTAGTTGCTGGTTCTATAAACAAACTAGAAACTTTAAAGGAAGCGATAAAACCATATTGTAAGGAGAGTCATATTTTAGTATATTGTGGTGCAACAACAATCAAAGATTATGGCTATAAATATGGGAAAGCTGACGATACTGAGTTACGACAAATTGAAGCTGTAGCGGATATATTAGGAAACCAATTGGGTATGAAAGTAAGACAATTTACTTCAGCTGAGACTGCTAGTGAGAGAGAAATAATTAAAAAAGAATTTGAAAAGGGCGAGAATTTGCAAGCGCTTATAGCGATACGATGTCTTGATGAAGGAGTGAATATACCTAAAATCAAAACTGCTTTTCTATTAGCAAGTAGTACTAATCCTAAGGAGTATATACAAAGGAGAGGAAGAGTTTTACGTCTTGCAGAAGGTAAAGACTATGCAACAATATTTGATTTTGTAACATTACCTAGACCCTTAGATGTAGTTATAAGCTTAACTGAGGAAGAAATTAAGTATGATTTGTCACTTATAAAAAAAGAGATTAATAGAATTTATGATTTCTCGCATATTTCTGCCAATCCGCATGTGGGTTATGAAGTGATTGAGAAAATCAAGACTGCCTATGGGATATTAAATGATGGGAGGAGTGATGATTATAATGAATATTAATCACGAAGTAGTAAAAGTTATTCTAAAGAAAATTTATGAACTAGAATCAGAAAATTTGAAGACAAAAAAATATACTGATGAACAGATGGTAGATAAAATTCAAAAATTAATAATCGAGGAGGTTAAAAAATGTTATTAAAATCATTGGAAATGATAAATTTCAGACAATATAAAGGAAAGCAAAAAATAATTTTTTCTACAAACAAGGAAAAAAATGTTACTGTAATTTTGGGGAAAAACACAAGTGGTAAGACAACATTAATTCAAGCTTTTAACTGGGCGCTGTATGGTAATGCGAATTTTGATACAAAAGATTTTCTGCTGAATTTAGAAATTGCAAATCAACTCAAAGTAAATGAAGAGGCTAATGTTCAGGTGAGTATTGAATTAATTCATAATGATATTGAATATTTAATTGTACGAAAACAGCCTTATCGACGTATTTCAAATCATATTGTAAAACCTAATAAATCGGAAATCACTATCCAGTATAAATTACCTAATGGACAAACAGAGTTCATCAAACAACATGATATTGATGATACAATTAATAAAATATTGCCGGAAGAACTATCTCGTTATTTCTTTTTTGATGGCGAAAGAATTGGTAATTTAGGGAAAAATGATAAGCAAGCTAGGCAAGATTTAGCCAAGGCAGTTAAAACTATTCTTGGGTTAACGGTTCTGGATAATGCAATAAGCCACTTAAGTGGAGGATATAAAAATAGTGTAATTGGTAAATTAAAAAGGAGAATAGATGCACAAGGCAATGAAAAATTAATGGAACTTCAAAAAGAGATCGAAGATAAGTATAATCAACTTGAAGAATACGATAAAAACATTAGCAGTATAGAAGATGCAATTAAAGGAATAGAAGAAATAGTAAAGCAGAAGAAAGATATTATCTTAAATAATAAAGAAACTTTTGAGTTACAAAAGGAAATTAACGAGCTTGAATTAGAAATTAATAATTTAAAAGAAGAAAAAGATAAAGTTGTTAAAAACTTTAATAATGATTTTTGCGAAAAGGCGCCGCTATTTTTTATGCAATCATTAATGGACAGCTCTATTGATGCTTTAAAAAGTTTTTCCCAAATGAATGATGTGGTTCCATATTTTAGTAGCCAAGCAATAGAGTACGTTATAGACACAGGAAAATGTATATGTGGTAGAGAAATTGCAATAGGAAGTGAAGAATATAAATATCTTGTTTATTTAAAAAGTTCATGCTTACCATTACAAATAGAAAACGAGTTAAAAATTTTTATTAATAATGCAAATAATTACAAACAAAGGGCTAAGGATTTTTATAATGTTATGACAGAAAGATATGAGAAATTTAGAGAATATAAATATAAAATTTATGATTTCATGGACCGTATAAATAATAACAAGAATAAAATTAATTTTAACCAAAACTTAGCTGCAATACAGCAAGAAATTGAAAATTACGAAACTAAATTGAAACATCTAGGTGATGAGTTACGAAAAGTTCAATTAGATAGAGAAATTTTATCTAGAGATATTCAATCAAAAGAGCAAGAGGCAAATTATTATGCACAAGCAAATAAAAATAATCTTTTTATTGATTTATGTATAAAATATGCTGAAGAAGTAAATATAACGTTTCAAAAATATTATAAGCAAAGAGAGACGGAGATTAGATCTAAACTACAAACTAAAGTCAATGATATTTTTTCCCAAATGTATCATGGTAAAAGGAAAATTCTTATAGATGAGTCATATAAGTTTTTTTTAAAATCTCCTTTGGTTGAGGATAATTTAAATGTGGACGCAGATCCATCAAAGGGATTAGAGACAGTAATGAGTTTTGCATTTGTTTCAGGAATAGTTGATCTTGCTAAAGAAAAAATCACTAATGAACATATAGAATTTAATACAGAACCTTATCCTTTAGTAATGGATGCTCCATTTTCAAATGCGGATGAGGAGCATGTAACAAGGATATCCAAAATTTTACCAGAAATAGCAGAACAGGTTATAATGTTCATTATGCATAAAGATTGGAAGCATGCAGAAAGTGTGTTAAGTTTTAAATTAGATAAGATGTATGAGCTAAACAAAATAAGTGAAACATATACTGAAATTAAGGAGTGTTAAAAAAGTGTTTGATAAAAATTATCAATTTAGAGGAAAGCATGGACATTATGTCAATGATATGGTAGAAAAATACAAGATATTCAAGAGAGTAATAGATGTTTATATTTTAGCTCCAATTATTGGATTTCATTATGACAGAAAAGGCGAAGTTGATAAAAGTAATGACTATACAAAAACTATAATGGTTGAACAATTAATAAAAGAGCAACAATTAATTTCTTTTATATATAAATGTATTAAAATATTGTTGATAAATAAATTATCTAATGAAAAAAGTTTGGAAGCAGTATTTATAGCAGATGAAAAAAACAATGAAAATATATATTATAGTATTTTCGACTCTTATGTGCTTGGTGGTGTTGAAATTTTATACGAGAAGTTACTGGAATATATTGGAGATGAAGATGAAATTGTAGATAGAATCTATGAATTTATCAAAGAATTTGAGGAGTTTAACGAAAAGCCGATAGACCAGGAAGACTTATTTAAAGAGCTTAATTTGCTAATTAATAGTAATAAGCACAAATGAATTTTATAATTATCTCTATTTGCAATTTTACAGCTTATGAAAACTTGATAGCATTTAAAGGATTTTAACAATTCGTGTAGAAAAAATACTGGAGATGTTGTCTCCAGTATTTTTTTGAGGGTGATAAAATGAAAATTTTCTGGTGTGAGACTTGTAATATTCCTGTATTTGATGAAAATTGTTCCTTGTGTGGTTCTAATTCAAAATATTTTGCAATGGATATAAGACCTGTTTTTCCTGAAGAGACAATACTTATTGAGATTTTGCTTCAGAAGCGAGGAGAGTTTTTAAGTAAAGTATTATGGAATACAAAGGGTAATAAGTATTTTTTTAATGGTAAAAAAGTTGATTTTTCTATGCAAAAGTTGATTCATATGTCTGACCCTAAACTAATAATAGAAAAGATGAATGAGGAAATTTTGCGTTCTTTAGAAACTAGATATGAATATTTCATTGACTCTATTGAAAAATTCATTCGGGCAAATAGAAGCCATTTACAACGACTGGAATATGAAAGTATAGAATTTATAAAAAATGTATCTGAAAAATATAGTGATAGAATTAAAATGGTATCTTTTAGTGGTGGTAAGGACTCAACAGTTGTCTCAAGTTTAGTACGTCGAGCATTAGGAACTAACAATATCCTACATGTTTTTGGTGATACAACATTAGAGTTTCCAATGACATACGAATACATACAAAGGTTTAGGAGAAACAACCGAAAAATCCCCTTTTTCCGTCCACGGTCACATCATAATTTCTTAGACTTATGCGATACAATAGGACCGCCTAGCAGAGTAATGCGATGGTGTTGTACAGTATTCAAGACCGGTCCTATTAGTAGTCTGATTGATAAATTCAGTGGAAATAAGAATATTTTAACATTCTATGGGGTTAGAAGAAGTGAGTCGATTAGACGTAGTAAGTATGACGAGGTAAGCAAAAGTCCTAAGATAGCCAAGCAGATAGTTGCTTCTCCGATCATAAATTGGAAAGATGCTGATGTTTGGCTTTATTTGCTTAGTAATGAGGAGGATTTTAACGATGCCTATCGCTTAGGGTTTACAAGGGTAGGGTGTTGGTGTTGTCCTAGTAATAGTGACTGGTCATTTTTCTTAGCAAAAATTTTTATTCCGGAACATGCCAATGAATGGAAAAGTTTTTTGGTCAGTTTTGCAAAGACAATTGGCAAACCTGACCCTGAAAACTATGTTGAAGGTGGTTTTTGGAAGGCTCGCCAAGGCGGTAATGGAATGGATGTTAGCTTTTCAAATATTAAATTTGAACCATGCGCAAATGAAGAAAATGCAAGAAATTTCTACTTAACTAGACCCATTTATCAACAACTATATGAATACTTTAAACCGTTTGGGCATTTAAATTTTGACATGGGCAAGAAGTTGCTAAATGAAGTTTATGTGCTCGATAGGAAAACAAAAGAACTAGTATTAATTTTGCAAGGTAAATTAGGACAAAATCATTTAAAGATAATAGTGCCTAGCAAGCAAAATTATAGACTAATTTCAACTCGCATTGATTGTCAGTTGAGAAAATTTCAATCATGCATAGGATGCGGAGGATGTCCTGCAATATGTAATAATAAAGCGATTAGTATTATTGGTGATCAATATTATATTGATTCAAAAAAATGCACTGGATGCATGGAATGTATAGCTTATTATGATAGAGGATGTTTGGTAACAAAAGTTACTCAAACTAGGAGGTCGGAATAATGCGATTTGCAAGACATGAGACTTTCCATATTAGGGAGGGTTGGTTAACTAAAGGCTTAAGGAAGATACAAACAGAAGGTAAAAAAGATATTTTTCAAAGAAAAGATGCCATGGAAGAATTAGGTATAGGAAGTAACATGGTAAAGTCATTGCGATATTGGATGCAGGCCACAGGTTTGACGGAAGAAAAAAAAGGAAAAAAAGGACAAGAGTTAACTGAATATGGACAGGTTATTTATGAATATGACAGGTATTTTGAGGAGGATTTCACTCTTTGGTTAATTCATTATTTCCTTTGCACAAATAAGGAAATGGCAACTTCTTGGTATTGGTTTTTTAATATTTTTAACCATAAGGAGTTCGACGAAGACATTTTTTTAAGTGAGTTGGAATTGTGGGTGAGCGAAGAGGGGCAGTCAGTAGCTACAAGTTCATTAAAAAAAGATTTTGACTGCATTATAAATACTTACTTATACAATAAAGAAAATAATTATTTGAATCCAGAGGATAACTTAGGATCGCCCTTGCAAGAATTAGGAATAATTGAAAAAATAGATTCTAAAAATAAAAAATATAGATTTACAAGAAGGAACATAAAAAAAATACCAAAGGATTTATTTCTTTTTGCAATTCTACGTTTTGTAAGAAAAAAGAATTTAGACAATGCTGTTAGCATTGAGGCACTTTTAACAGAACCAGAAAGTATAGGTCGTGTATTTTCGCTCAGTTGGGGTGAACTTATACAAATACTTGAAATATTGCAAGCTGATGGTTTCGTTTATATTACAAAGACCGCTGGCTTAAATAACGTTTCAATAAGAGTTAATAAAGAACCGATCGAAGTAATAATAGATTATTATAAATCACGAGAGGAACAGAGGTAGAAAACATGGAAAGGAAGAATTTGAGCGAATTTATTAGAGTTTCTCCAGGATTTCAATATTCAGTTAACATTAAATATGACTTAAAGAACAAGACTAAAATAACTAACTATATTCCTTTAACCCAATCAGTTGAAATTTTTGATGAAGTAATTAAAGCAACTCAACCTAATGAAACTAAACGTTCAAGATTGATAGTTGGTTCTTATGGAACTGGGAAATCGCACCTTTGTACTGTATTGACATCAATATTAGCTAAAACTTTTCAAAAAAACGATTACAAAGAATTAATATCCAAAATTAATAATATTTCTCCAGCAATAGCTAATGTTGTCCTTGAAGAGTTAGCAGATAAAAAAATTTTACCAGTCATTATTAATGGAAATGATAGCGCATTTGAACAATCACTGCTTTATAACCTTCATTTTGCTCTTAAAGAAGAAGGCATTGAGAATATTATGCCGCAAACAGTTTATAAAGCTGCTTTTGAGCAAATTTATATTTGGAAAGAAAATTACCCGGACGCCTTTAAAAGATTATATGAGTTTCTTAATGCTAGTCAATATAGTGTAGAAAAGTTATTATTTGAATTAGAAAACTATTATGAAGAAAGCTACCTCTTATTTGAAAGAGCTTATAGTTATGTAACACATGGGGCACAATTTCAGCCGTTATTAAATGGTAAAGCGGATGAGATTTACTTGGAAGTCTTATATAATTTACCTAAAGATAAATATAAAGGTATAATTGTTATTTTTGATGAGTTTGGAAAATACCTTGAAAATCAATGGAAAAACAATCAATTAATAGATTTGAAACCAGTACAAGATTTTGCAGAAGCATGTAACGCAAGTGGTGAAATGTGCTTACAACTATTGCTAATAACTCATAAGCCAATAACACAATATGCTTTAAAATACGGACAAGAAGTCGTCAATGAATGGAAAAAAATTGAAGGAAGATTTAAGATTATTGAGTTAATAAATCAACCGCAAAAAAACTATGAAATAATATCACAAGTTATTTTGAAAGATCAAAATTGGTGGAACGAATTTGAGTATAAAAATAAAGAAAAGTTTTTATGTATAAAAGATGCATTGACAAACACGAGTTTATTTTCTGATATGAACGAAGCAGATTTTAATAGTATTGTTATCAAAGGAGGCTATCCATTACATCCTCTTGCTACATTTTGTTTACCTAGATTTACTCAAAAAATAGCCCAAAATGAGAGAACTTTATTTACGTTTTTAACTACTAATGATTTTTATTCGTTAGGCGAATTTTTGATAAAAAATAATCCCGATAACTTTAATTTGCTTACGATAGACACATTATATGATTACTTTGAACATCAACTTAAAACCTTAGATCCATCTGAAAACATTTATCAAATCTGGCTGCAAACTGCAAGTGGTCTTGCTAGACTAAATAAAGATGAATTAGTTGAAGCAAGGTTATTAAAAGCATTAGCAGTTATAAAAATGGTTGGTTTACCTACGATTTTACCGCCTAACAAAGAAATGTTAAAAATTGCGTTTTTAGGAACAAATTTAGATAGCGAACAAATTAATAAAGCTATTCAAAACTTATTTAATAAAAGGATATTATTTGAAGGAAGCAGCACAGGTAATTTAGAAATTATAGAAAAGAGTGAAATTGATGTAAAGACGGAATTAGAGCTATTACTAGCTAAAAGAAGAAGAATATTTGATTTTATTCAGTTTATGAATGAAAAATATAGACCCAAGCCTGTATTAGCAAAAAGGTATAATGATAAATATGCTATGACGCGCTATTTTTTAAGTAAATATATTTCTTCAAAAGATATGAATAATATTGCTGAGTATTTAGATGAGAATTTTGATAAAGACGGATATATTTTTTATCTATTAATTGAAAATGAAGATGACTTCGAAGAAACAGTTAAACTTATCAAAAAAGATAAATATGAGCGGGCGGTTTTTGTTTTACCGAAAAAACCACTAGAAAAAGACTATCATCATTTAGAATATATACTAAGGTCAATTGATAGTTTGAATTTGTTGTTGAAAAATCTAGAGGAAAGTAAAAATTTTAGCAAAGCGGATAGGATTGAAGTTTTACTTTGGATAGATGAGTTTGAAAATAAATTAAATAACTTACTGAATGAATACTTTTCAATACAGGATTGTAAAGTATATGCCTTTGGCACTGAAAGGAAAATAATAAATGCAGCCGATTTAAATCGATTAGTGTCAGAAGTTTGTGAGACTATATTCAATAAAACTCCTGTTTTTAACAACGAGATGATGAATAAACATGAGATAACAGCGCCTATTATTAAGGCTAGAAAAAAAATAGTTGAAGGACTGTTACAACCAGTTTTAACGACTAATTTGGGAATTAATGGTAACGGTCCTGAAATGGCAATATTTAGGTCATTGTTATTGCACAAAGGTATAATAAATTTTGATAACGAAAACACTGTACTAAATGATATAAGTAAAATAAAAGATCCGGGAGTAGTTTACTGTTTACAAAAATTAGGTACTTTGCTATATGAATCAAGAGATGGAATTCGATTTGACCAGATAATAAAACACTTATGCTCAGCACCGATCGGGTTGAGAAAAGGAATTATACCCATTGTAATTGCAATATTCTTGCATGGGCGAACAAACGATTTTATTCTATCAGAGGATGGAATTGAAAAAGAATTATCTGCCGATAATATTGAGCTAGCATTTAAAAATCCTGAAAAGTTTTACTTAATTATGCAAAAATGGTCAGAGGAGAAATCTGTATTCTGTAATGCTTTAAAAGGTATTTTTTCTGAATATATTAATGAGTACGATAAACTAGGAAACCCAACTAGAATAGTATATAACGCGATTAAGAGATGGTTTTTGTCATTGCCTAAGTTTACGAGGGACTCGAAGAATTTGGGTCCAAAAGCAAAAGAATTGCGGCGTCTGTTAAAACAGGCTAATTTGCAGAGTGCTAAATTTTTATTTGAAGATTTGCCAAAGATTATCATAGGAGAAAATAGAGTATGTTATGATCAGATAAAAATAATTGTTCGAGAAATTGAAGCAATAAAAAGAGAAATGGACTATTTTTTGGAAGTGGTCATAAAAAACTTGGAAGAGGAGATGATAAATACTCTTCCAAGTGAAACAAGAACAAAAGATTCTTTATTAAGTAGTTTAAGAACTTGGTATTTTCATTTATCAGAACAGCAGCGTGAAAGAATTTATTCAGATGGTACACAGGCTGTATTAGATTTAATTGCAACTTTTAATTCAGAGAATAAAAGTGAATTTACTAAAAAGCTTCTACTAACAATTAGTGGACTACGGCCGGAAGACTGGTCCGATTTAACTGTAAAAAATATAGTCCCGAGTTTTATCGAAATAATCAAAGAAGTAGATTTATTTAAAGACGTTACAAATGAAATTGCAGTAACTTCTGAAGTTATGATCAGTTACATTGACCAGAACGGAAATAAAATTAATCGCAAATTTTATAAATCAACCATATCACCTACTGGAGAATTATTAAAAAATTTACTGGAAGGTTTTATAAACGAATATGGTGATGCTATCACAAACAATGAAAAACGGCAAATAGTCATTTCATTGTTAGAAAAACTAATGTAGTTGGAGTGAGGGGATTGAGAATATATTTTGATAATGCTGCCACAACCTTTCCAAAACCACAATCAGTTATTGATGCGGTAACAAATTGTATGCAGAGTTATGCAATTAATGCAGGTAGAGGATCATATAGTGAAGCCATTGAAGCTTATCAGTTGATTAATGATTGTAGAGAAAAAGTCAAACGCCTTTTAGGTTTTCAGCATGGACAAGTGGTTTTCGCGCCTAGTGCAACAATAGCATTGAACCAGATCATTCTTGGACTAAATTGGCAAAAAGGCGATAATGTTTATATCACCCCCTTTGAACATAACGCCGTTGCTCGAATTGTAAATCAACTAAGAGAAAGTATAGGTATTGAAATAATTGAGATACCTGTTGTTAGAGAAACTTTTGAGTTTGATCTTGAGTTATTAAAAGAGACATTTTTCAAAAAGCCACCAAAGGCCCTAATAATGGCTCATGTGAGTAATGTGTTTGGTTTGATAACACCTATTCGTGAAATTTCGATATTAGCTAAAAAATATGATGCAATCATAATAGTGGATGGAGCTCAAGCGGGGCCTTTATTACCTCTAAATGATGAAGACGTGGATTTCTACATTTTTTCCGGACACAAGACATTTTATGGACCTTTTGGGATAGCGGGCTTTTGGCATAATAACAAGTTTTCGTTAAACCCTATTTTGTTTGGGGGAACTGGAAGTCATTCTGAATTATTGGAAATGCCATTAGATGTTCCTTACAGGTATGAAGTTGGCAGTCATAATATTGTAGCTATTTCAGGTTTGAGTGCTGCTTGTGATTGGTTGAAAGAAATTGGTCCAAAGAACATTCTCTTGCATGAATTAAATTTAATAAAAAAACTTATAGGTTTACTCAAAGATTTACAAGAAATCACTATCTTTTGTAATGAAAACAACCATACTGGTATACTTTCATTCAATGTAAATGGGTTTACTGCTCAAGAAGTGGCAATGATTTTAAGCCAACAATATGGGATTGCTGTTAGATCTGGTTTGCATTGTGCCCCGCTTGCACATGGTTTTTTAGGAACAATGCAGCATGGTACAGTAAGGGTGGGATTAAGCTATTTTAATACCGAAGAGGAAATCGAGCTTTTTATAAATAGTATTAGTGAACTTATAGAGGGCTACTAATTAAAAAGTAGATTGCCCGTGTGGGCCAATCAACATTAAACTGAGCGGTTAAAGTATCAAGCTTCTTTGCAATCTCAGCCAGCCTTTTCAGGGGTCTGGCAATATTATCCATTATCTTCTGCATATCATCCCACGAACTAGCCACATTCCGTACAGCCTGGGCGGACTGGCTCCTGGCCCTGGTCTGCTCTTACCGGGGTCAGGGCCCGTCCTGGCTGGAAAACTTTCTGGCCTGGCTGGAGGAGCGGCTGCTGCTTCGGGAAGGCATTAGTCCATATCTGGACTTGCATGACATGGAAACAGCCGACCGGGTTCTGACTGCCCTGCAGGCCCTGACAGAGCTACAGGAAGAAACGCCCGAGCGGGTATTCAGCCTGCGGGTGCTGGGACATAGTAAAGCCTGGGCGGCTATTGCTCAGAGGGTCCTGCGGATAGTGCGGGATTTTCACGGGGGCTGGGGCCTGGAGGAGGCCCGGGAGGTCTGGGCGGAATTTGGTCTGGTGGCCAATCCCCAGCATATTTTTGTTCATGGTAACCTCACCCTGCAAGTAGCCGGTGGGATAGTGGAAACCCGCCTTTTCCAGCCTGATCTGGGTCTTTCTGCCCAGCTGATTCAAAATATGCAGGTGCTGGACGTCCAGGCAGACTTCCTCATCACCATCGAGAATTTGACTTCTTTTTATCAATTCATTCGCAAACATCCGGGCCAATATGTGGTAGTCTACCTGGGCGGTTACCACAACCGGTTACGGAGGGAGTTTTTGCAGAAAATCCAGCGTTGCCTGCTGGAGCAGGGCCGGGAGATTCCCTGTTATCACTGGGGGGATATCGATTACGGCGGCTTTGATATTTTCCGCCACCTGGCTGAACACAGTTTACTGCCGCTCAATCCCTATCTGATGGATTCCGAGACCTTGCTGCGGCATCGCCATTTGGCCCTTGCCATCAGTGATGCTTATGCCCGGCGCCTGGCGGGGTTGCTGGATAAGCCAGGATTTGAGGCGTTTCGCGAGGTGATAGAGGTGATGCTGCGGGAAAGAATCCGGCTGGAGCAGGAATCGGTGGAGGTAATATTGAATTTACCGTTCGGGGAGGATTTGGTGTTCTGAAAACTCAGGGAGAGATAATTTGAAACATACATTGTTACATAAGGCTAAAAACTATTTACATACCCGATTTTTTGTATTAAAAATGGACTGCCCCGCAGGGCTAGTCACTTTAAACTGAGCAGTCAAGATATCAAGCTGTTTTGCCATCTCCGCCAACCTTTGCAAAGAACTTGCCATGTTTTCGGTCATCTTCCGCATTGCATCTCCAGAACTAGCCACATCCCGCGCAGCTTGGGCGGAGATAACTGAAACAAACCCGATTTTCTCTACCATAGCTCGGACGGTATTACTATCGGCAGCCTATTTAGCACTAGCTGCCGAATTTTCTTCTAAAATGGCAGCAACGTTATCAATAGCATCAACTATCTCTTTACTCCGAATGGACACGTCTGGGTGGAGTCAGTGATTTGTTTAACCTAGACACTAGCCTGATTGGCCAATTTTGAGATTCGTGCAATGGCTTGGCCGGCTTCCTGGGCCAACTGATAACCTTGTTTTTGATCGGAGCAAACCCGGATTTAAAGGTACCCCACTGGTTGGTGTAAAAATCATGGATGAAAGTGGGGGCGCTTTTCATCGCTTGTTTTATTTCTGGCGAGATATCATATTCATCTCCGATATGGGAATAGTCTTCGCCTGTCTCAGCATCAACTACGAAAACTACCTTTCTGGCATCTTTGGGGGATAGAGTATAAACACAGGTAGCGTTGTTTTCGCTTTTGATTTGTTGCAAAATCGCTTTGAGCTGTTTGTATGTAGCACTGTTTTCAACGTCCCGGGTTTTTAATTTACTGTGGGCATCCGCATCAATCATCAGGGCACCGGTTCTGGCGATTCAGTAGTTTCTCGCCCAGCTGGTCTTCATAAGCCTGGGCTGCTTTGGTATAGCTCAGGTATCCCATCAGGAGAGCAACACTCAGGGTAAGTAGCGTGAAAACCAGGGCGAACTTGACTCGCAGGGAAAGGATATTCTGTTTGATTGCACGATAAATCCTCCGCTTCTCTTTATCCAGGTCGAGATAATTACAGATTTCACAATTCGCTATATTTAGCCAAAATCCTGCTTAAATATAAATTAAGCATTTATCAACAAAAAATGAAGGATTTTCTAATAAATAGTTGAAATATTAATTATATAAAAATGAGTTTGGTTAGGTAGGGATTGGGATATGGCTACTAAATCGGCAACTCAAAAAATTGTTTCTCATCCAGATTATGAAAAAGAAAAGCAACGACTTGATAAAGCGATTCAAGCAATTAAGACAATTTTACGAGAAATTGATGAACAAGTAGCTAATAGAGATAAATATACTAAACAGATTATGAAAGAAGAGGGCATTATAAAAAACGAGCTATTTGTTGAAAATTCACTTGGTAAAATTCAGAAACAAAATAAAGCAGAACTGCAACAAATGCTAAACAAACCTTATTTTGGCCGGATTGACTTTAAAGAAGAAGGAATTAGATCAATTGAGAGTTACTATATAGGAAGGGCAGGAACGTTTGAAATTGAAGATAATGTTGCAATTGTCAGCTGGAAAGCACCTGTTGCTTCACTATATTATCAGTCTCGGGGCGGTAAAGCATCATATAGGGCACCTGAAGGTGAAATTACTGGTGAAATTAGATTAAAAAGGCGTTTTGATATTAATAATGGCAAACTTAATAAAATTGTTGATGAATATCTTGATGAAAAAAGTTTCAAATTTCAGGATAATACTGAGTATCTTAGTGATCCTTTTCTAGTGCAAAAACTAAGCCATAATGTAAACTCAAAATTAAAAGATATAGTTGAAACTATTCAGGCCGAACAAAATAATATTATCAGGGAGCCAATGGAAAATGTTGTGTTGGTGCAGGGAGTACCTGGATCAGGTAAGACAACAATAGCTCTGCACAGAATATCATATCTATTGTATAACTATAGAAATCTCTTGCCTGAGAAGATAATGGTTATAGCACCAAGTAAATTATTCCTTGATTACATTTCCGATGTATTACCGGATTTAGAAACCGAAGGTAGTGAAAAAATAAAACAACTTACTTTTGTTGAACTGGCGTGGGAAATTATTGGGAGAAAAATCGAAATCCTTGAAGATGAAAAATATGGATTTTTATTTACTACATATGGTAATGAGTTTATCAATTTCATAAAAGAAAAATTAATCGATGCTTACAAAATAAAAGGTTCATTACATTTTAAAATAGCAATTGATAAATATATTGAAAAAAAGGTTGAAGAAGTAATTACTAACCTGTCAGATATTAACTTTCTGGATGGTAAACTTATTATTTCAAGAGATGACCAGATAAATATATTAACCGATAGGTCAATGCCATACAATAATCGTATCCAGTCTTTAAAGAAATTTATTGAGAATAAACTTAATTATTTTCTGTATGTATCTGATAACAATAATTCAATAGCCAAGGAGCATTCAGCTAAAACAATAACGCAGGGATATCTTGATAGAATTAAAAATGCTTTCAATGATAAAATTTATTACTCTAAATTAAGTAAAGATGAAAAAGAGATATTGATGAAACAACGAGACGATATTGTAAACTATATTATCAATGAAAAAGATAAAATAATAAACCAGTTAAAAAATTTAACAACATTGCAAGTGTTTTCTCTGTACCGCGAAATGATAGATAATAACTGGTTTAGTACAACAATGTCCCACAATCACAGATTCAGTAGTGTATTGATGGAAGAAATAACAAAAAGAGCATTAGATCTGAATAAAGTTGAAAAAGAAGACCTTGCTGCTCTTTGTTACTTAAAATATGTATTAGATGGGTATCTCGAATTCGAGAAGTTTCAGCACATCGTTGTTGATGAAGCTCAGGACTTAAACATATTTGAATTTTATATACTAAAATTATTATCGACAAACAACTCATTTACTATTTTGGGTGATATTAGCCAATCAATTAATATAGTTAGCGGTTTGAAAAAATGGGAAGATTTATACTATGTTTTTGATAAAGCTTCTATTAAATATCATAACGTTCAATATAATTACAGATCTACCATTGAGATTGTTACTTTTGCAAATCAATTATTAAAAGCAGAAGTTGCAAAACCCATACCAGTATTACGCAATGGTGAAAAACCGCTGATTGAAAAAGTGACCAATTCAGAACTGGTAAGCAAATGTATTGAGGCGGTCAGAAAATATAAAGGTCTAGGTTGTAAATCAATTGCTGTGTTAGTTAAAAAGAAGGAAGGATCAAACGCCATTTATAAAGAATTGTGTGCCGCTGCAGGCGACCTAACAATCAACTATATTACAGAGAACACAGAAACTTATACTAGTGGAATCTGTGTAATACCTATGAAGCTCTCCAAAGGGTTGGAGTTTGATGCAGTAATTATTTGGAATGCTTCAGCAGGAAATTTTAGAGATGATGATACAGATAGAAAACTGCTGTATGTAGCTTTAACTAGGCCCCTTCATTACCTGCATATTTTGTATACTGGAACGTTAACACCACTCATAGTTCAAAAGAATGATAATATTGATATTGTATGGCAAAAAGATGTTTGGTTTGCTCTAAGCCACTGGGGTAAAGTAACTGGTCGTTTTCCGGGATATTTCAATAAGTTTTGTTATCAAATAGGTCTATTGTTATCAAGAAATTATAACTTGACTGACAAACAAAAAGAGTTTGCACAGAAAGTTTGGATAGAAGCAGTACGGCTAGGATTTAATCCTGACTCCTTACATTGACAATAAAAGAAAGAGCCCGTAATGACCTACGCTACAGCTACTGCAAATCCCTGCATAGCTGCCTGCAATCTTTCGACTGCAAACAACCATTACGGAACCTGCAATAACCTTTGCTCGACCATTACAAGTACCTTAGAAGCCGTAGCTGACCTCTCGGCCAGATACGACCTCCAGCGCCGCTGAGGAGCCTGCGGAACCTGGAATGATCTTAGCTCGACCACCAGGCATCCCTTTTGACCCTGCCATGATCCTTCGGACCATGACAGAGCCTGACAGGACACCGGACAGTCTGCCCGCCGACCAATACAGAGCCTTATCCGACCCTGTATTGACCTTTGGCCGACTATTACTGAGCCTTGCGACCCGGTAACAGTCTTGGCTCGGCCATTACGAACCCTTTCCGTTCATTATTGTCTCCAGCGGATAAGATAATATACAGCGAAACAAAAATTTTTTGCAAGGGTGATAGTCATCATGAGAGTACTGATCGTGCCTGATTCTTTTAAAGGAAGTTTGTCGGCCACGGCGGTGGCAGAAGCCATTCGGAGCGGCTGGCAAAGGGTGCGGCCGCAGGATGAGATAAAACTGATACCCATTGCTGATGGGGGTGAAGGGACAGTAGAGGCGCTGCTGACCGCGGTGGGCGGGGAAAAGGTAGATTGCGTTGTGCGGGGCCCCCTGGACCGGCCGGTACAGGCTTTTTACGGCTTGCTGAATGAGGGCCGAACAGCGGTTATCGAAATGGCAGCTGCTTCCGGGCTACATCTGGTACCGGTAGCGGAACGCAATCCCCTGCTGACCACTACCTCTGGTACAGGCCAGTTGATTAAGGCAGCCCTGGATCGCGGTTGCCGGCGGCTGATTATTGGTATCGGTGGCAGTGCCACCAATGATGGCGGAACGGGCATGGCTACCGCCCTGGGGGCCCGCTTCCTGGACCAGGAGGGCCGGGAATTGCCTCCCGGAGGAGGGGCCCTGGTCAATCTGTGGCAGGTGGACCTCTCGGGCCTTGACCCTCGAATCAAAGAGGTGGAAATCCTGGTGGCCTGTGATGTGACCAATCCGTTAATTGGTCCCCAGGGGGCCAGCCGGATCTATGGGCCGCAGAAAGGAGCAACTGCTGAGCAGGTGGAAATCCTGGAAGCAGGTTTAACTCGCCTGGCAAAAGTAGTGGAAGGAGAACTGGGAGTAGCAATTGCTGATTTACCCGGTGCCGGGGCGGCAGGGGGACTGGGTGGCGGTCTGGTGGCTTTCCTGGGAGCTCGTTTGCAACCGGGCTTTCCCTTGATTGCCCGGCAATGCCGGTTGCAGGAGTGGATAGATTGGGCAGAGCTGGTTATCACCGGGGAAGGTCAGCTGGATGGTCAGTCGGTTTATGGCAAAGTTCCGGTAGGAGTGGCGGCTATGGCTAAATGTAAGCCAGTAATTGTGCTGGCCGGGTCCATCGGGCCGGGGGCGGAAAAAACCCTTACTGCTGGCATTACCGCCTACTTTTCTATTGTCAGGGGGCCGATGGCTCTGGCAGAAGCCATGGAACGCGGCCGGGAGCTACTGGTAGAGACGGCTGAACAAGTGGCCAGGATTTTAACAATCAAGAAGGCGGGGAACGGATGACAACTGACAGGGAAAGAATTGCGGAGTGGAGGTAATAAGGATGAATTTCTATTTCACCGAGGAACAACAAATGCTGCGCCAGACGGTACGGCGCATCGCCGAGGAGAAAGTGGCTCCGCGGGCGGCAGAAATCGATGAAACCGGTCAGTACCCCTATGACATCTGGGAGGTATTCAAGGAAACGGGTTTGCTGGGGGTCAGCTTCCCGGAGGAATACGGCGGCTCAGGGATGGGAGCTACCGGGCTCTGTATTGCCATTGAAGAAGTGGCCAAATACTGTTGCAGCTCCGGCCTGATCCTGTTACTCACCTACTTACCCACATTGCCGATTCGCATTGCCGGGACACCGGAACAGAAGAAAAAATACCTTACACCGGTGGCAACAGGTGAAAAACGGGCTTCCTTCTGTCTGACCGAGCCTACTGCTGGCTCTGATGCAGCTAACATCAAGATGACCGCTGTCCGGGACGGGGACTATTATATCCTGAATGGCCGTAAGCAGTTTATTTCCGGGGCCTCCATGGCTGACTATGTTACTGTCTTCGCCAAAACCAAACCGGAAGCCAAACACCGCGGTATGTCGGCTTTTATTGTCGATACCAGTACCCCTGGCTTTTCCATCGGACGGCATGAAAACAAAATGGGAGTAAGGGGTGTGCCTCTGTGTGAGGTGGTCTTTGAAAATGTGCGGGTACCGGCAGAAAACCTGCTGGGTCAGGAAAATGAAGGCTTCAAGCTTGCCATGCAAACCCTCAATTCCATGCGGCCGGTGGTAGGAGCCCGGGGACTGGGGTTGGCTCAGGGGGCACTGGCCTATGCCCTGGAATATACCAAACAACGCCATGCCTTTGGCGGGCCCCTGGCGGATAAACAAGGGCTGCGCTGGATGATGGCTGACATGATTACCCAAATCGAAGCGGCCCGCCTGCTGGTTTATCAGGCAGCTTTCCTGATCGATCAAGGTAAGATTACCAGAGAATATGCCGGTTTGCTCTCCATGTCCAAGATTTATCCCACCGATATGGCCATGCGGGTGGCGATTGATTGTGCCCAGCTGCTGGGAGGCTACGGATATATGAAGGATTATCCCCTGGAGCGCTATATCCGGGATGCTAAACAATTGCAAATTGTAGAAGGAACCAGCCAGATTCAGAGAGAAATTATCTCCAGGTGGCTGCTGGAAAACGGAGTGAACCGGCCCTTCTAAAACTAAAGGGCTGTGGCAGCACAAAAGGGGGTAATAGGAGTGGATAAACTGTTACGCATTGACCTGGGACGTCAGATGATCAAGGAAGAAAATCTGCCGGAAGCCTGGCAAAAATACGGGGGCAGGGCGTTGACCGCTGCTGTGTTGCGCGCAGAAGTAAATCCAAAGGTGGATCCCTTGTCTCCAGGCAATAAACTGGTGCTGGCAGCGGGCTTGCTGGCAGGCAGCGGGGTACCCTGTTCCGGGCGCTTGTCCATCGGGGCCAAAAGCCCTTTAACTGGCACCATAAAAGAGAGCAATGTAGGCGGAACAGCGGCCCAGCGCCTGGCCCGGCTGGGTTATCGCGGGATAATCATTGAAGGAAAGGCTGAGAATGGGCCAGCAGTGCTGGTGGTAAAAGGCGATGGAGCAGTTCTGGAACTGCGGCCCCAGCTGGCTAAACTGGGGAATTACCAGACGGCGGCCCAGTTGCTGGCTGAATATGGGCCTGAAGCGGCGGTAATCAGCATTGGGCCGGTGGGGGAAATGGCTTTGCCGGTGGCTTCTGTGGCGGTGACCAACCGGGAAGGATTGCCTTCCCGCCATGCCGGCCGCGGGGGCATGGGGGCAGTGATGGGCAGCAAGGGGCTGAAGGCCATTG
>NZ_BDLQ01000034.1:0-78337 GCF_002049255.1 Carboxydocella sp. ULO1
GTATTCCCGCCAGTCCCCCGCCAATCACCGGCACTCCATAGGCAAAGCAAACAGTAGGCAGCAAAGCCCCAAACAGGCCCATTAACCCGCCATACAACAACAGGTCCCCCACTTTTCCCCCTCCATCCCCTGTCAGAAACAAACTAAAAAAAATCGATGTAGTTATGGTTGCACCTGTAATAATCCAGGCGCTGCGGGCCCAGGGGGAAACCGAGGTTGCTACCCGTCCGGCGGCAGACAGATAACCAGTATAAGTTAGAGCTGATAAAAAACCCAGCATTACTCCCAGCCAGTGGAATTGCGGGCTGCTCCCGCCCTCAAGCCCGGCCGCCAGCACAGTACCAGGTACTAATAAAAACAGGGCCAACCAGCGACTGGGGCCCGGTTTTTCTCGAGTTAACAACCACTCCAATCCAACCCCTATCCAGGTAAACTGAAAAAGCAGAATGATACCCAGCGAGGCTGGCAACATAGCCAGGGCCCAGTAATAAAAAGCACCGGTTAGACCCGGCAGGGCCCCGGTTAGCAACAATTGTAGGATTTGCCTGCGGTCAGGTTTGCTTTGCCCTCTAGCTGCAATCAAAGCGATCAACCAGAGCAGGATCGCTCCAATCAAATTCTGGGTCATAGTCAGGGGGCCAGTGCCAACACCGCTGGCATAGGCCTGCTTGGCAAAACCGGGCAAGAGGCCATAGCTGGCTCCGCCTAAAAGTGCCAGCAAACTGGCTTGCAATTTAGTCATGTCCGAGCCTCCATTTTTAGTACGGTTTGGAAGTATTAAGAAGCATTATCGGGTAGATTTAATTTTCGTCAAGACACTCATAATTTTCTTAGCGCTCTGTAAAGCTTTTTCTTCCGTTTCACATTCGCTAGCTTTTAACCTCTCAAAGTAAACACCCTCGTGCAATAACATTGTTGTCCTTGCATGTGCCTCAGCTGGTGTTTCTTGATGAACTGTATCTCCATCTATTTCAACAACTAACATTATGCCATCCTTTATTATAACAAAATAAAGTTAATTTCTGGCTGAGATCTAAATAATAAACCATCACAGTTTCTCGATGCGATATTATCTGATCTTACTCTGCCTTGGTTTGTAATATTTTTTCCTGACAGCCAAGCTTTTGCTTTATCACGCCAATTTGAATCATTGGATGCCTGAGGGTATATCAAAACTTTTTCAAAACAATGATTATTATATGGAACTCCAACTGAAAATAACTTTTCATATATTCTTTCCTGGATTTTTTCTTTTTCTTCTACTATTTGAACGTATAAGTTTAACGGTAAATACAGATAGAGAGTATAAAAATAAGTTCCGCCATTCCAATTGTCAAAAAATTTGTCTGTACAACTTCTAAAACCGCATGTGCAAGTATGGCTACTTCTTTAGCTGACCCTTCTAATGCAAATAATTTTGCAACAGTTGCTACCATTGACTCGGAATATTCAATAAAAGGATCACTCAAAATAATCACCTCAACAAAATGAAATAGTCTCCATAACTTTACATTATTATAACACAAAAAAGGGGGGCAGAACCATGTCCTCCCCCTAAATTAATTACACAAATTACACACTTTTTACAGTCTTCTTTCGGTTCCCCTCAATGCTGATTAGCACAACCGCTGCCAGTACCAATACGGCCCCAGTCAGCTTGCTGCTATTCAGCTCCTCACCGGCCCAGAACCAGCCCAGCAATACTGCTACCACCGGATTGACATAGGCATAGGTTGACACCCAGAGGGGATCTGCATTTTTTAACAACCAGATGTAGGCGCTATAACCCACTAGCGAACCAAACAGCACCAGATAACCAAAAGCCAGCCAGGACTGCATCGTAACCTCATTCAGGTCCAACCGGCCCGCCTCTCCCAGCAAAATACTTGCCCCCAGACAGGCCAGCCCTCCGGCCAGCATTTGCATGCCAATGGCAAGCCAGGCCGAATCAGGCCAGTTAGCCTTGCGGGAGTAAATAGAGCCCCAGGCCCAGGAGATCGCCGCCAGCACCACAATTAAGTAATAGCTGTTAATCGCCCCCGAAACACTGGCCAGTGAAGGCGAAATCAGCCAGAGGATCCCAGTGAAACCGAGGATCAAGCCCAGCCATTCCAGGGGCTGCGGCCGTGGCCGTGCCCCCGTGGCCCAGGCTATTAAGGCCATCCAGAGGGGTACAGTAGCGATAATCAAGGCAGCATACCGGAAGGCACCTGCTGTTCCCCCCACACCACGCCGCCATTACCGCCCAGAAGCAAAAGCGAGCCGGCAATCACCGCATATTTCCATTGTTCTACTGTGGGTCTCGGCGCTCCACCTAACCTCGTCCAGCCGTAGAGCATGCTCTTGACACAGGCTTGCCACATCTGAGCGGGCGTGAGCTTATCCATTTTATCACCTCCAGATCGCTTGAGTTAATTATAAACTATAAAATAATGTCGCGCTTCTAATTTTTTGCTGTCTAATTAGCAAAAAAAGAAAAAGGCGGATCAACTCCGCCCTCTATAATAACATCGCCTGGGTAGACGATAATGGGATAGCAAAAATAAAATCCTCTGCCTTTACAAGCAGAGGACTATTGGCCCACAGAAATAAGCCTTTACTCCCCCTGCCTGTCCGCGCAGGCTCAGGTCACCAACGGAATGAGCAGGTCTCCTGGCTTAAGATCATCGCTCCCTCAGCCTTCCCGGATTAACCCAGTGGCTAAATTGAGGTCGCTCCCTTTCACAGTGGCGGGACCGCGTCAGATTCGCACTGACTTCCCTTTTCAGTTCCGTTTATACGGAACCACTCATTCCTGCTATGTTTTTGTTTATCATAACACAGTTTCAGTGGAAATGCAAGTACTACCAGTCCTGGCCTATATTTTTCTTCCATTTTTGGCGAACTTAAGAGGAATTTGTCAACAAAGGGAGAATATATCTGATTATAAAAAATGTAAATGGGGTGATATTTTGGTTGACAGGGAAATTTTATCTCAACACAGCAGGTGGGTAGGTTTTGTAGGTATAATGACTGTTATTTTCGGCGTTATTTCAGCTATTGCTGGTCTCTTTGCTTTTATCGTAGGTGCAATTCCTGGAATTATTACGATAATACTGGGACTGAAACTGCGCGGTGCAAAAAAATATGCCGACCAGATCATCGCTTCCGGTGGCGATTCCACTCAGTTGAACATGTTGTTTATGAACCTTAATACTTACTTTAAAATTCAAGGAGTATTAATCATTATCAATTTGATTATGATAGCCCTGGCGATTTTCTTCGGAATATTTGCCGGTGTTGCCTCAATGAACATGATGAGCCCCAATTCATTCTAGCAGTAATATAAAAATCAATCGAGTAGAAAGGGGTGATTAACCCCCGTCCTCTCACACCACCGTATGTACCGTTCGGTATACGGCGGTTCACCAAGCTTGACGAATGCGATGATAACGTTCAGTTAAACTCTTCAAGCCCTGACTATGCCAGTAGGCATTGTTCAGGGCGTTATTTAATTGTCGAGACATACGCCAGTAGCCTTTACGGGCATTAGCCATTATACATTATATGGACTACTCGCTCCGGTAGGCCCAGGGTTCGTGTTCGGCCCTTCACCAGTTTGACGTCAATACTGCTTCAGATTCCAACTCACGGAGGACACCCTGTCTTAAGCTACGGCTACTGCTACCTTCGCCGTTCGGGATTTTCACCCTATAGACAACGTCCATGCCGGGCGCACAAAAATTAGGGAGGGCAAATTTTTGCCTTCTCCCTGTCATGTACTATACAAATTTACCAGCCACGATTATACTCCCCGGCACAGGGAATGCAGACAAACTGACCATCTTTTACCCTGAGTCGGGCTTCCATCACTGATTCCCCGCACTCCGCACAGGTCCAGGACTTATAGATTCGGGCCCGCTCCGGAAATTCCAGTGGAATTTTTTGCACAGTACAAAAATCATCTTCCTGTAGCTCCAGTATAAACCGGATTCTTCCCTCCCGGTCAAGCCCCAGCTTTTCCAGTTCCTGTCGCCAGCCGACGCTCTTTACCACTATTCTGATTGCTTCCCTGTTTTTCCTATTCCCTATAGTATAAACCTGTTTGCCATAATCCCGGTAAAGCAAATTTCCTTTACCTAGCGTACAGCCCGTTAATACCTGAATAGCATCCACCCCACAGGCATCATTTTCCACAATCGCTACCAGCTCCTCATCCTGAGCTCGCTCTACCCCCAGCTCTTTAAGGGCGATTTGCGCTACCCGGTAGCCCACTGCCAGACCAGGACATTCATGGCCGTGAAACTCTACACATCTTTCCCAGGGCGTTCTCGTTCTTTCCATAACAGCTTCCCTCCATTCTGTAGAAAAATTATATACCTGTAGCTAAAATTTAGCAATAAGATGGATAGGTGGGCAGGTTTTGTCGGCATTATGTCCATTATTTTCGGCACCATTTCGGCCAGCGGCGGTCTCTTTGCCTTTGCTGTGAGTGCGATTAAAAAAATACGCCGACCAGATTATAGCTTCCGGTGGCGATCAGACTCAGATGAACCTGTTGTTTATGAGCCTTACAATTTCCTTATCTTCACCGCACTGATTTTCAACTCCGGAATCTTGCAGACCGGATCAAAAGCTGCATTGGTCAGGACATTGGTTGGCGTCTCCTGATAGTGGAAAGTGAGAAATACCATGCCCGGTGGCACCAGATCGGTTACCTGCACCCGGGTTTCCACCCTACCGCGCCGGGAAGTCACTTCCACCCGGTCTCCATCCTTGATGCCAAAACGGTCTGCATCCTGTGGATGAATCTGCATCAGCTCCTCAGGCCGGATCAGATCCAGCCGGGTACGCCGGGTCATGGAACCGGTATGGAACTGGTAGAGATTGCGGCCGGTATTGAGCAGAAGCGGATACTCAGCATCGGGTTCCTCTGCGGCCGGAATATGCTCAACGGCATGGAAGCGGCCTTTGCCGCGGGCGAATTTTTCCGCATGCAAGTAAGGAGTGCCGGGATGGCCGGGAGTAGGACAGGGCCACTGGATGCCGCCTTCCTCCAGGCGGGCATAGGTGATACCGCCATAGAGGGGATTGACCAGGGCGATTTCCTCCATAATCTGCTCCGGGCCCCTGGGATAATGCCAGTCATGGCCCAGCCGCCGGGCCAGCTCCAGGATAATCTGCCAGTCCGGCCGGGCTTCCCCGGGAGGATTAATGGCCTGGTGCACCCGCTGGATGCGCCGTTCGGTATTGGTAAAGGTCCCTTCTTTTTCGGCGAAGGTGACGGCAGGCAAAACCACATGAGCCAGCCGGGCCGTTTCCGTCAGGAAAATATCCTGCACCAGCAAAAACTCCAGGTTTTCCATGGCCTTGCGTACATGGTTGACATCAGGGTCAGCCAGCATGGGGTTCTCACCCATGATATACATGGCTGCAATCTCGCCCCTTGCAGCGGCATTCATCATCTCTGTCAGGGTCAGGCCCGGAGTAGACGGCAGCTCAGTGCGCCAGATGGTTTCAAACTTCTGCCGGTTTTCCTCCGCTTCCACCAGCTGGTAACCGGGATAGTAGTTGGGCAGGGCTCCCATGTCGCAGGCACCCTGAACATTGTTTTGCCCCCGCAAGGGATAAACCCCGGTGCCGGGCCGGCCCACATTGCCGGTGAGGATGGCCAGGTTGGCGACAGCCAGTACATTCTGGGTACCGGAAGTATGCTGGGTGATGCCCATGGCATAGATGATGCAGGCCCGTTCCGCCTGGCCATAAAGGCGGGCAGCAGCCCTGATTTGTTCCGCCGGCACGCCGGTGATTTTCTCTACCCGTTCCAGCGGATATTCCTCCACTTTGCGCCGGAATTCCTCAAAGCCTTCACTGCGCTCAGCTACAAAGGCCTGATCCCAGAGGTTTTCCTGCAATATTACATGCGCCAGGCCGTTAAGCAGGGCGATATCCGTACCGGGCCGGTGTCTGAGCCAGAGGTCAGCATAGCGGACCAGCTCGATGCGCCGCGGGTCGGCCACAATCAATTTGGCCCCCCGCTTCACTGCCTGCTTGATGCGGTAACCGGTAACGGGATGGGCCTCAGTGGTGTTGGCCCCGATCAAAAGCATAACCTGGGTTTCCAGTAAGTCATGTATGGAGTTGGTCATAGCGCCACTGCCAAATGCTGTTGCCAGACCGGCAACGGTAGAGCTGTGTCAAAGGCGGGCGCAATGATCAATATGGTTGGTTTTTAGCACTGCCCGCATCAGTTTCTGGAAAAGGTAATTTTCCTCATTGGTACATTTAGCTGAAGCCAGCCCGGCGATGGCCTGGCCGCCCCGCCGCTGCAAAATGTCCCGCAATCGGCTGGCAGCATAGTCCAGGGCTTCCTCCCAGCTTACCGGTACCAGTTCCCCGTTTTTGCGCAGCAAAGGCCGCGTCAGGCGGTCTGGTGAGTGGACATAATCCCAGCCAAACTGGCCTTTAGCGCAGAGATGGCCCTGGTTGGGCCCGGCTTTGTCCCCTGTTACTCCCACAATCCGGTTATCCCTGACTTTCAAAAATAACTGGCAACCGACTCCACAATAGGAACAGGTAGTCTTAACTTTGCGGATTTCCCAGTGCCGACCCTGCCAGAGGGAGGATTTTTCCACCAGAGCCGCTACCGGACAGACATTGACACACATGCCACAGGCAGTGCAGGTGGTTTCCTGTAATGGGTCATCATAGGCAGATGTAACCTTGGTCTGAATGCCCCGGCCCATGAAATCATAGACATGGGCACCATTGACCTCAGCGCAGATGGCAACGCATTTGCCGCATTTAATACAGCGACCATAATCGCGGATGAAAAAGGGATTGGTGTCATCAATAGGAAAGACCTGTTTTTCCCCGTCCTTATAGGGAGTATCCTCCACCTGATAGCGATAACAGTAATCCTGCAATCGGCAGTCACCATTGCGGGGACAGGTCAGACAGCGCAAATCATGGTTGGCAATGAGCAGACGCAGAATTTCCCGGCGCGCCTCTACTACCCGCTCCGATTCGGTTTGAATTTCCATCCCTTCTTCTACCGGAGTGGCGCAGGCGGCCAGCAGTTTGCGGGCCCCTTTTACTTCCACCACACAAAGGCGGCAACCGCCGAAAATAGGCAACCCCTCTTCATAGCAGAGAGTGGGGATAAAAATGCCATTGTTCTGGGCTGCCTTGAGTATGGTCCATTCTTTCGGTACCGTATATTCCTGGCCATTGATTTTCAGACGTATCTGATTCATGGCTTCACCTCCTTAAGCCTGGGCCTGTAATTTGGCGGCCCGTTGCCGCATGCGCACCAGGGGCTTACAGACTCCGGCCGGACAATCCTGCCGGCGCACATGCAGTTCATATTCCTCCCGGAAATAGCGGAGAGTGCTGAGGACGGGATTGGGTGCCGATTGTCCTAGCCCGCAGAGGGAGGAATCGATAATGTTGCGGCTTAAGCTTTCGATCCGCTCCAGATCCCCTTCCTGTCCTTTGCCTTCCACCAGTCGCTGCAGGATTTCCAGCAAACGGGTGGTCCCTTCCCGGCAGGGTGTGCATTTGCCACAGGACTCCATTCTGGTAAAGGAAAGGAAGAAACGGGCCAGTTCCACCATGCAGGTGGTTTCATCCATCACTACCAGACCGCCGGAGCCCATCATCGCCCCGGCCGCCAGTAAAGAATCATAATCAATAGGCAGGTCCAGATGTTCTTCGGTCAGACATCCGCCGGAAGGCCCTCCGATTTGTACGGCTTTGAATTTCTTGCCACCGCGGATGCCACCACCAATATCGAAGATGATTTCCCGCAGGGTAATGCCCATGGGCACCTCCACCAGACCAGTATTGTTAACCTTGCCGGTGAGGGCAAAAACTTTGGTGCCCTTGCTTTTTTCTGTGCCAATGGCAGCATAGCGGGCCGCTCCCTGGTTGATAATCAAGGGGACATTGGCAAATGTCTCCACATTATTGACATTGGTGGGTTTGCCCCAGAGACCGCTCACGGCGGGAAAGGGCGGACGGGGCCGGGGCATACCCCGATTGCCCTGGATGGATTCAATCAGGGCTGTTTCTTCCCCACAAACAAAGGCACCGGCACCCTGTTTGATTTTAATGCGGAAATTGAAACCTTTGCCCAGGATATTTTCCCCCAGATAACCTTTAGCTTCAGCCTGTTGCAGGGCAATCCCCAGACGTTTGACAGCCAGGGGATATTCGGCCCGGATATATATGTACCCCTCGTCAGCCCCAATGGCATAACCGGCAATCAACATGCCTTCAATAACAGCATGAGGGTCCCCTTCACAGATGCTGCGGTCCATAAAGGCCCCTGGGTCTCCTTCATCAGCATTGCAAACCACATATTTTTTGGTGCCAGGAGCATTCCGGGTAATCTCCCACTTGGTTCCGGTAGGAAAACCGCCCCCACCCCGGCCTCTGAGGCCAGAAGCTTTGATTTCGGCAATTACCTCTTCGGGGGCCATAGTAAGAGCTTTAGCCAGAGCCTGGTAACCCCCACTGGCCAGATAATCTTCGATATTTTCCGGATCGATCAGCCCACAGCGGGCCAGCACCCTCCGTTGCTGCTTCTGGTAAAAAGGTACCTCATGGCGGGTTTTTACCTTCTGCCCCGTTTCCGGTACGGTATAAAGTAACTCTTCAGCCACCCGCCCTGCCTGCAGGGCAGCTGCTAAGTCTGGCGCCTGCTGGGGCTTGACCTGGCAATAGAAAATATCATCGGGTTCGATTAAAACCAGGGGGCCCTGTTCGCAAAAGCCGTGACAGCCCGTGAATTTCAACTGAAACTTATCCGCCAGCCCCCGGGTGCTGAGTTCCCGTTCCAGAGCCGCAAACAGCGGCCGGGAACGGGAGGAAACGCATCCCGTTCCGCCACAGATCAAAATGGTTTTCTTCACTGCTCCATTCCCTCCTGTTGCCGGTATTGGGCCAGCACTTCCGTTACTTTTTCCGGAGTCATCTTACCGTGGGTATCATCATTGACAGTGATAACCGGGGCCAGGCCACAGGCCCCAATACAGGCCACTGACTCCAGGGTGAATTGCAAATCCGGCGTGGTTTCTCCCGGTTTAATGCCCAGCTCCTTTTCCAGGGCCGCCAGCACCGCCGGTGCCCCCCGCACATGGCAGGCCGTGCCCATACAAATGCGAATGATATTTTTGCCCCGGGGTTCCAGATGAAACTGAGAGTAAAAGGTCGCTACCCCCAGCACCTTGGCCAGGGACAGGCCCAGCCCTGCCGCTATTTGTTCCAGCACCTCCCGGGGCAAATACCCCACCTGATCCTGAGCTTCCTGCAAAAGGGGGATTAGCCCCCCATCACTGCCCCGGTATTTTTCGATCAGCCTGGAGATGTCTTCCTGTGGGATCGGTATTGCCAAACTCGCTCCCTCCTCGACTATACTCGCTTGTACAGATAAACAAACCAGTAGGCCAGTCCGACAAAAACGGCTCCGCCAATAATATTCCCAATGGTGACCGGAAAAATGTTTTTCCAGAACATCGTTGCCCAGGTCAAGCTGGCCAGGTCCCCCGGGGCCCCGGCCGCCTGCCAGGCAGATTGTACCGCCGGTACATGTTTGACCAGCCAGGCAAAAGGCAGGAAATACATATTGGCGATACTGTGTTCAAAGCCGGAGGCGACAAAGGCGGTAATGGGAAAGATGATGGCCAGCAGTTTGTCGGACAGGGTGCGGCCCGCATAGGTCAACCAGACGGCCAGAACCACCAGCATATTGGCCAGGGTACCCCGGATCACCTGGGTGAGAAAATCATATTTCAGCTTGCCAAAGGCGATTTTCAGGGACTCCACCGCAAAGAAATGGTCCTTCACCGCATATTGCTGGGAATAATATACCAGCAGAGCTACCCCAAAGGCACCGATGAAATTGCCGATATAGACCAGCACCCAGTTGCGCAACAGGTCCCTGAGGGTGATTTTGCGGGTCATATAGGCGATGACCAGGAGGGTATTACCGGTGAACAGCTCCGCTCCCGTGATCACCACCAGAATCAGGCCCAGGGAAAAGGCCAGACCGCCCAGTAACCGGGAAATACTATATCCTGTTTCTGCCTGAAACACCGCCATGGTATAAAATTCCCCGGCCAGAGCGATAAAGGCTCCGGCCAGAATCCCCAGCATCACCGTACTGCGCAGGCTGTTTTTGGCTTTTTTCACCCCGATACTCTCCGCCTTCTCGGTAACCGCATCAGGGGTGAGGATATCCACACTCAATTTGGGATGGTCAGCCATGAACTCCCTCCTCTCATTCTTTGTTCTCGCTTAGTTTGTCTGATTTTGGTCTGTTGTATTAGTGAAGTAAAGTGTCAGAATATCTGGCAATAAAAAAAACCTCCCGCCTGAGCAGGAAGGTCATGTCTCATAGATAAATTTCTCTGTCACTCCATCCGGCAAATTTCCCGTTTCATCTTCTTGATAATCTTCTTTTCCAGCCGGGAAATGTAGGACTGGGATATCCCCAGCAGATCAGCCACTTCCTTCTGGGTCATTTCCCGCCCGTTTTCCAGACCAAAACGCAGTTCCATGATTTTGCGCTCCCGTCCGCTGAGCTTCTCCAGAGCCAGCTGCAAGAGGCGGCGGTCCACCTCATCTTCCAGCTGCTTATAAATACTGTCATTTTCCGTACCCAGTACATCGGAAAGCAATAATTCATTGCCATCCCAGTCCACATTCAGGGGTTCATCAAAGGAAACCTCAATCCGGGTTTTATTGTTGCGGCGCAGATACATCAGGATTTCGTTTTCAATGCAGCGGGAAGCATAGGTAGCCAGCTTGATTTTCTTTTCCGGCACAAAGGTATTGACCGCCTTGATCAAGCCGATATTGCCAATGGAAACCAGGTCCTCAATACCAATTCCGGTATTTTCAAACTTGCGGGCAATATAGACTACCAGGCGCAAATTGCGTTCAATCAAAATCTCCTTGACGGATTGGTCTCCTGCCTCCAGGCGTTCAATCAAATAGGCTTCTTCTTCAGGGGCTAAAGGCGGCGGTAGAGTTTCACTGCTGCCGATATAATGGACGGGCCGCAACAAGCCCAGGCGTTTTAACCAGGGTAAAATCCATAAATACAATCTCCATTTCAGTTTGCGCCACCAGCTCACGCTAAATCCCCTCCTCTATTCTCTCTGGTAATAAAGCTTGATAGTGCTCGCCCAGACTCCCTTCATAAATCGCTACCAGCAAACGCTGACTGCGCACCGTCCTGTCTGCGCTTTCTATTTCCACCCAGTCGGGTTTAAAAGCCGGCAAAAGGCCCTGCTGGTGCCCCAGGCCCTGAAAAGGCACCCAGCGCCAGCGGGTTTCCCAGCCGGGCTGGTCCAGGCGCTCAGGCAAAAGCTGCTTGACTGCCTCTTTTTCCACCACCAGCACCGGCCAGCCGCTTAATGGCTCCACCAGGTGATTGCCGCTGTCCAGCCAGCCCTGACAGGCCACCACCTGCTCTCCCACCGCCACCCGCACCAGCCGCTGATAGGCCCGCCGGGCAGCCTGACGCAAAGTGAGCAAAGGCTGGCAAAGGCCCCAGAGCCAGCCCAGCACCGCCATCAGGGGTAAGGCCCAGGCCAGGGCGCTGAATATCGGCCACAAACGGTCTGTAAAGGCCGTCCCCTGCCTTTCTGCCCAGAAAAGCAGGCCCAGTACCCCGCCCCCCAGGGCAAAGGAGACCAGATAAAAATGGATCAACTGTCCCAGCAACTGCCGCCAGGAAGACCAGGGATACCAGACCACCGTTACCATGAGCAGGGAGAGCCCAAACTTCTCCAGGACTACCAGCCAGGGTGACTGACTGAAGAAGGCATAAGCTAAACTGGCCAGGGCCCCCAGCCCCGCCCCCAGCCAGGCCCGCCAGCGAGCCGGATAGGGGCGGTAAAGCCGTCCACACAGCCAGATAATCAGCCAGTTAAGACTGAGGTTAAGCAGGAAAATATCCTCAGCGTAGAGGGTGCCCATCGGCTGCACCTCCCGTTCCATCCTGATTATACAACAGAAGCAGGTCAGAAATTTGTCTAAATCGGGCAGGCAAAAAAGAAAACTCCTGTCTAATCCAGACAGGAGTTTGTCGAAATCCTGGTAAGTTTAGCGGCGGTTGCGCAGGAAAGGCGGGATGACAATATTGTCATCACTGGGTGCCACGGTACGGCCATAAAGCTTGTCCTGCTGACCAGGCCGCTGGAAGGGATTGCTGCCCTGGCTGACCCGCTCTGTAACCTGATCAAAGCCAGTGGCGATCACGGTTACCCGTACTTCATCCTTGAGGTTATCATCGATAACGGCACCGAAGATGATATTGGCATCAGGATCAGCGGCATTGGTGATGGTTTCTGCCGCTTCATAGACTTCCAGAATGCCCAGCTTGCTGTCCCCGGTGATATTGATCAGCACCCCTTTAGCGCCATCAATGGAGGTTTCCAGCAAGGGGCTGGAAATAGCCATCCGGGCCGCTTCCGCTGCCCGCTTTTCCCCGGTAGCGGTGCCGATCCCCATCAGGGCTGAACCGGTTTCGAACATGATGGTTTTCACATCCGCAAAATCCAGGTTGATTAAGCCGGGCACAGCAATCACGTCGGTGATGCCCTGGACCCCTTGCCGCAACACATCATCGGCCAGGCGGAAGGCATCAATGAAGGAAGTGTTCTTGTCAGCGATTTGCAGCAAACGGTCATTGGGGATGGTGATCAGAGTATCCACCCGGGCCTTGAGGTTGGCCACCCCCCGTTCTGCCTGGGTCATGCGCTTGCGGCCCTCAAAGCTGAAGGGCTTGGTCACTACCCCCACAGTCAGAGCGCCCAGCTCCTTGGCCACCTCAGCCACTACCGGCGCAGCTCCGGTACCGGTGCCACCGCCCATGCCGGCAGTAACAAAGACCATATCTGCCCCCTTGAGGGCTTCCACCAGGGCATCCCGGCTTTCTTCTGCCGCTCTCTCCCCGATATCGGGATTGGCCCCGGCACCCAGACCCTTGGTCAGCTTGGCGCCAATCTGGATTTTGTGACTGGCCTGGGAAAGATACAAGGCCTGTGCATCCGTATTCACAGCTATAAACTCCACACCTTTGAGGCCGGAGGCTATCATGCGGTTAACAGCGTTATTTCCACCGCCACCCACGCCGATTACTTTTATGTTGCAGAACTGATTCAAGTCCAGATCGAATTCCAGCATTTACCTAACCTCCCTTAAAAAGTCCCTGTAATAAGATTCAACGCGGAAGGCGGTTTTCCTTTTTTTTAATAGGGTTTTTTTCTAATTTTTTATGAGATAACGGCGGATTATGGCCAGGTTCTGGAACAGGCGTACCCCGAAGGCAAAAATTGCCGCCATGTAGAGGTCAACCCCCAGCCTTTCCCCCAGGTAGGCCAGCAAACCGGCCATCAGGGTATTGGTAAAAAAGCCACTGATAAAGATTTTAGTATCAAATTTCCCTTCCATGCCTGCGCGGATACCGCCAAAAACGGAATCAAGGGCAGCCAGCACTGCCACTGACAGATAACGGGCATAGGTTACCGGCAAAGCCAGGGGAGAACTTAAACCGATCACTAATCCTATAATCAGACCCAGGATGGGCAACCACATTTTCCTGTCCTCCTTTATTCCACCGTCTTATAGGTGGGATAGCCCTGATGGCTAACATCCACATACAATAGTTTTTTATCTTTTACCTCTTTCCATACCTGCAAAAAGAGATTTATCTTCTGTTGCCCTCTCTCTCCGTCGCCCAGCCGTACTTCAATGCCATCCACCGTATACAGTTTCAGATTGTTTTCATCCCGCACATCGATTTCCGATGTTGAGAGGTACAATTCCCGGGGCAAAATCTTGAGCAGCGCCAGGCCACTGCTGATTCCCGGCTGGTTTAGCTTCAGTCCCGGGTGAGGCTGTTTTAGCTGGATACCGGTCAAAAGAGGCAAATTTTTTTCCTGGAGGGAATCCACTGCCTGCAGTAATACCCCCTCTTCATCGATCAGCCAGAAGCGCCCCTGGTAAGGCACCAGCCCCAGACCCTGGCGTTCCTGGACGGCAATGATAATCCGGGAGGGTAAGTCCCGTTTTACCTCCACTCCCTTTAACAGGGGGTGCATGGCCAGTTTACGCGCCGCTTCCCCGGTATTGACCTTGAAGATATTTTCGCCGGGGTTGATCCCACTCATCTTGCGCAGGGAATCCTGCTCCAGGACATTATTCCCCTGCACAACAATACTGTTAATATTAAACAAAGATGATTGCAAAAAAACATAAAAAGCTGTCACCAGCAAAGCCAGAAAAAACAAACTCTGCCACAGGCGCCAGCGCCGCCTGGGCCGACCATAACGAGCCACCTTCCGCTGCAAGCCTCTCACCTCCCCGGTTCTTTTTTATTATACTGCATTTTAATGTCTGCGGCGAGAGGGCCTGTCCAGGAAAAAACCAAAAAAAGCAGCCTTAGCTGCCTGTAATCCGGCGCATCTGCGCCCCTACCTGACAATACTTCTCTACGAAGGCCTCATAACCCCGCTCCAGGTGCTGAATATTTTCCACAATGGTCTTTCCTTCTGCTGCCAGCCCGGCCAGAGCCAGGGCGGCAGCTGCTCTCAGGTCGGTAGCACTCACTTCTGCCCCGGTCAGCTTGGCTACTCCTTTAATAAAGGCCGTGCCATTTTCCGTTTTGATACTGGCGCCCAGCCGGTTGAGCTCCGGTACTTGATTAAAGCGGGCTTCAAAAATATTTTCTGTAATCAAACTGATGCCAGGGACCAGGGTCAAGAGAGCCATAAACTGGGCCTGCATATCAGTGGGAAAGCCGGGATAGGGCTGGGTGCGAATATCCACCGCCTTCAACTGCCAGTCGTGCGGGAAAACGGTAATATAATCATCCCCGATTTCCAGCTTAACCCCCATTTCCATCAGTTTGGCGGTCACCGCTTCCACGTGCTCGGGTATAATGTTTTTCACCGTTAACTGGCCGTTGGTAATCACTCCCGCCACCAGATGGGTTCCCGCTTCAATGCGATCAGGAATAATACTGTGACTGGTTCCCTTCAGTTTTTTTACTCCCTCAATCTTGATTACATCTGTCCCGGCACCGCGGATGTGAGCTCCCATTTTGTTGAGCAAATTCTGCAAATCCACGATTTCCGGTTCCTTGGCAGCATTGCGGATTACCGTGGTACCGGCCGCCAGGGTAGCCGCCATCATAATGTTTTCCGTCGCACCCACACTGGCCACATCCAGGTGAATAACCGTTCCCTGCAAGGGCAGCGGGCCATGGGCTTTGATATATCCTCCCGAAATAGCTATATCCTGGCAGCCCAGGGCCCGAAATCCCTTGATATGCTGATCCATCTGCCGTGACCCGATACTGCAACCGCCGGGCATGGATAGATGAGCCATGCCGCAACGCGCTAGCAATGGACCCAGTAGAAGGTTGGAGGCCCGGATTTTGCGCACCAGTTCATTGGGCACTTCCCGGCTGGCATCCAGATTCCGGCCACTGATTGCCCACCGTCCGTCCTCCAGCTCCCTGATCGTCCCTCCCACCTGCTGGATTACTTCCAGCATTGCCTCCACATCTTTGATGCGGGGCAGATTGTCAAACACCACTTCTTCTTCGGTAAGCAATGCTGCTGCTAGCAGCGGCAAAGCCGCATTCTTGGCAGCACTGACAGTGATGGTACCTTGCAATGGGCGCCCACCCACAATTTCCAGTTTAGCCTGATTAGCCATGCTGTCACCCCACAATCTGCACTTCCGGTTCCAGCTTGATGCCGTGGACCTGGGCCACCCTCGCCTGAACCCGCTCCATCAGGCGCAAGGCCTCGCTTGCCGTACCTCCTCCTAAATTGACAAAAAAATTGGCATGCACCGGGGAGACCTGGATTTGGCCTTCCTGCCAGCCTTTGCAACCGGCGCTTTCAATCAGCCGACCGGCACTCCCCCCGGGGGGATTTTTGAACACACTGCCACAGCTGGGTAAGTTCAGGGGCTGATGCTGTTGCCGCCAGGCCAGCAGTTCCTGGGCCCGCTGCTGTAACTGAACCGGGTCAGCAGGTGTCAAACGGAAACTGGCTTCGATTACCACTCCTGGCCGCGCTGCCTTGAGCCGGGAGCTGCGGTAGCCATAATCCAGTTCCTGGCTGGACCAGACTTCCTTTTCTCCCTGCCAGTTCAGGATGGTGACCTTCTCCACCACCTCGGCCATCTGGCCGCCATGGGCGCCGGCATTCATCAGTACAGCCCCGCCCACAGTGGCCGGTATGCCCCCGGCCCATTCCAGTCCGGCCAGACCGGCCGCCATGGTTTTCCGGGCCAGTACCGGCAACAATACCCCTGCCTGGGCCCTGATTTTTTCCCCGCTCAGTTCCAGCTGCTGCAGTTTGCTCAGTTTGAGGGCAACTCCCGGCCAGCCGCTATCCCTGACCAGCAGATTGGAGCCATTGCCCAGCACCAGCAGCGGAATTTGCTTCTCCTGGCAATAACGAAGCAAAGCCGCCACCTGATCCGGCCTTTCCGGCAGGACCAGGGCCCGGGCTGGTCCTCCCAGCTTCCAGGTGGTATGGCGGCTGAGCGGCTCCTGCCAGCGGATTTCCCCGAAATCTCCTTCTAGCCGGAAGCTACTTCTGTCCACAGCTGCCGCCCCTCTTTCTCTGCTTCCAGTAAAATTTGTGCCAGCTCTTCTCCCACCTGCCGGATATTACCCGCTCCCATGGTCAAGACCAGATCACCGGGCTGAAGAATTTGCAACAGCTTCTCCTTTAATTGAGGCAAAGTGGGACAATACAGGGTCCGGGCCCGCACCTCGGCAGGCATAGCGGCAATTATCACTTCTGTGCTTACCCCCGGGATGGGGTCTTCCCCCGCACTATAAATGTCTGTCAGTAACACCAGGTCAGCCTCAGCGAAAGATTGGGCGAATTCCTCCCCCAAAAATTTGGTCCGGGTGTAGCGGTGGGGCTGGAAACAGGCCACCAGCCGCCGGGGTCCAGCCTGACGTGCCGCTTTCAGGGTAGCCTGCACTTCGGTGGGATGATGGGCATAATCATCCACCACCCAGATACCCAGATGCCGGCCCAGGGTTTCAAACCGACGCATTACACCCTGGAACTGAGCCAACCCATCAGCGATCGCCGGAAAAGCCAGGCCAAAATGCCGGCCCAGGGCTACTGCCGCCAGGGCATTGACTGCATTATGGCGCCCGGGAACAGCCAGGCGCAACTGCCCCAGTTTTTGCCCACCCTCGTAGACGGTCGCCACCTGCCAGGCTCCTTCCCGCACCGGCTCCTCTACCCGGTAATCAGCAGTAGCAGCAAAACCGTAAGTCAGTTTAGGCCCCTTATGTTCAGCCGCCAGGCTGGCGGTGAGGGGATTGTCGATGCCCAGGACTGCCAGGCCATCGCCAGGCAAACGGTTCAGATAGGTGCGAAAAGCGGTGATGATTTTGCTCAAATCCCCGTAATAGTCCAGGTGGTCTGCCTCGATATTGGTTACCACGCCGTACTTGATGGGCAGTTTGAGGAAGGAACCATCGCTTTCATCCGCCTCGGCTACCAGATAACGGCCCTGACCCAGACGGGCATTGCCGCCGATGGTGCGGAAGGTCCCACCTACCACCACCGTGGGATCCAGCCCGGCCTGTAACAACATGGTGGCTACCATGCCGGTGGTAGTGGTCTTGCCATGAGCCCCGGCAATGCCAATTCCTTCCTGTTGCTGCATAAACCAGGCCAGCAAATCGGAGCGATGCCAGATAGGCAGACCTAATAGCTGAGCCCGCACCAGCTCGGGGTTTTCCGGCCTGATAGCGGTAGAAACCACCACCAGTTCTGCCCCCTCCACCAGTTCCGCCCGATGACCGATACTGACCCGGGCACCCATTCGCTCCAATTTGGCTGTTACCTGGCTGGCCTTCACATCCGAACCGCTCACCTGATGGCCACGGCCCAGCAGCAGTTCCGCCAGGCCGCTCATCCCTGAACCACCGATACCGATAAAATGGACCCGGCCCTTGATTTCTTTCACTGTGCTTCAACCCCTTTCCGGAAGCGCATAGCATTCTATGAATTTTGCCTATAATGTGTGACCGGGCTTGTCCGGTCCACTGCCAGAAAATTAACGGGCTTTTTCCAGTAAAAACTCCATCAGATCCGCTAAAGCCTGCGGTCTCCCCAGCTGGCGAGCAGCTGCCGCCATTTCCTGCAAACGCCGGGGCTGTTGCAATAATTCCGTCAGCAAACTTACCAGCCGCTGGCCATTCAGCTCCCGATCCAGCAGCATGTGGGCCGCTCCCGCCTGGACCAGGGCCCTTGCGTTATATTCCTGATGGTTTTCCGCTGCATAGGGATAGGGCACCAGAATAGCAGGCAGGCCCCGCACCGTAATTTCCGCCAGGGTAGTAGCCCCGGCCCGGCAGAGAATCAGGTCAGCAGCCGCCAGGGCATGGGCCATCTGGTGTTCGTAGGGTTTAATGTAAATATTGCCCTTTTTATAGTTTTCTATACCTAAAACGGAAATTGAATCCATGGTTTCAGCAAAAGTAAGCTCACCGGTTATATGGACTATATCCAGAGGAGGCAAGTGGTTGAGCGCGCGGTAGACCCCCAGCATGGCCCGGTTGATACTGCGCGCTCCCCGGCTACCCCCGGTAACCAGCAGGACCGGGCGTTTGCCCTCCAGCCCCAGATAGGCCAGCCCTTCCTCCCGGCTTACCCGGCTGATCTCCGGCCGCACCGGCAAACCGGTTACCCGGTACTCCACCCCGGCCGGAAGACGGACAGCTGCCTCCGGGAAAGTCAGGGCTACGCCCGCCACCCGCCGGGCCAGCAAACGATTGGCCAGACCGGGAAAGGCATTTTGTTCATGTAAAAGAGCAGGAATTCCGGCCAGGGTAGCCAGGGCCACCACAGGAAAGGAGACATAACCCCCGGTGCCGAGCACCACCTGGGGCCGAAATTCCCTCAGAATTCGCCGCCCCTGTTTTAATCCCCGCAGCAGGCGGGGAGTAAAAGTCAGCAATTCCCGGTTGATAGTGCGCGGCAGTCCCTGTACCTCCACCGTCAGGAATGGAATACCCGTGGGCGGCACCAGTCGGGCTTCCAGGCCCCTGCTGGTGCCCACATAAAGCACCGAGCCGCTGCCAAACCGCTCCTGCCAGGCCCGGGCCACCGCCAGGGCTGGATATATGTGCCCCCCGGTTCCACCACCGGTCACCAGTAGACGCATAGTTTCACCTTCTTTATGTCAATGGTCAAGGGTATAGCGGGAAATATTGAGCAAAAGTCCAATCCCGGCCATTGAAAACACCAGGGAGGTGCCACCAAAACTGATAAACGGCAAAGTAATACCCGTTACCGGCAGAGAACCGGTTACCACCCCGATATTGACCACTGCCTGCAAGCCTACCATTGAAGTCAGACCGGCAGCCAGCAAACTGGCATAGGCATCCGGGGCGGTAATAGCCACCCTTAGCCCTCGCCAGACCAGGATCATAAACAGAAAGATGACCAGGGCCCCGCCCAGAAAACCCAGCTCTTCCCCGATAATAGCAAAAATGAAGTCAGTATGCTGTTCCGGCAAATAGAAATATTTTTGCAAACTCTGCCCCAGCCCCTTGCCAAAAAAGCCACCGGAACCAATGGCATAAAGGGACTGGATAATATGATAACCACTGCCCATGGGATCAGCTTCCGGATCCAGAAAGGCCAGAAAACGCCGCATGCGGTAGGGCTCCAGGACAATGGCCAGCGCCACCGCCGCCAGCCCGCTTAACGCCAGCCCGACCAGCTGTTTATAGGGCACTCCGGCCGCATACAGCATAATATAGACTGTACCCGCCAGCGCCACAGCTGTCCCCAGGTCAGGCTGCAGCAAAATCAGGCCACAGACCAGCCCCAGTACCCCCAGCAAAGGCAATGTGCCCCTGGTAAAGGAATGAAGCTGTTGCCGGGCTGCAGCCAGATAATGGGCGGAAAACAGCACCATACATAACTTGATGGTTTCCGAAGGCTGGAAACTCATAAACCCCAGATTGATCCAGCGCTGTGCCCCATTGACCGTCTTACCCACTCCCGGCAAGAGGACCAGAAGCAGCAGGGCAATGGCCAGAAACAGGGCCGGCATAGTAAAGCGTCGCCAGCGCCAGTAATCCACATTTTGCATGACCAGGAGGGTAATGGTGCCCAGACAGGCCCAGAGGAGCTGTTTTTTAAAGAAGAAAAAGACATCCCCTTCATAACGGTAATAACTGGTTACGGAGCTGGAACTGAAAACCATAACCAGACCAAACACCAGCAGGGACATTACGGCCAGAAAAAGCAGAAAATCGGGCGCCCTTCTCCTGGTATACACGGGTCATTACCTCCTTAAACTGTGAACCAGCTGTTTAAAGAGTTCCCCCCGTTCTTCATAATTGTTGAACATATCCCAACTAGCACAAGCCGGGGATAAAAGGACTACATCGCCAGGCCGGGCGGCGGCGGCAGCCAGATGCACCGCTTCAGCAAAGGTGCTGGCCCGGTAAATGGGACTGACCCCTGCCTCAATGGCTGCTGCTTCAATGGCAGGAGCAGCCTGCCCTACCAGCACCAGCGCCCGGCATTTTTCCTTGATTTTGCGGGCAAACAGACCGAAGTCACTGCCCTTGTTTTTGCCACCAGCAATGAGGACAATCGGCTGCTCATAAGCCTCCAGGGCCTTAATGGCCGCATCAGGATTGGTGCCTTTGGAATCATTAATATACCTTACTCCCTGGATTTCCGCCACAAATTCCAGGCGATGAGGAACTCCGGGGAAAGTTTTCAGGGTCCGGGCCAGATCCGCAGCCTCTATTCCCAGGGCCCAGCCTGCACCCACAGCTGCCAGGGCGTTTTCCAGGTTATGGGCTCCCGGAATGGCAATTTCACTGGCCGGACAGATCACAGTAGTCTGTCCGCCGCTTTTCACCACTACCTGCCCCTCCTCACAGCAGACCCCTTCTTCCAGTCTATGCGTGCGGCTGAAAAATATAACCCGGGCCCGGGTTTGAGCCGCCATTGCCCGCACCCATTCATCATCATAATTGAGGACTGCGAAATCTTCCGGCTGCTGATTGGCCAGGATTTTGGCCTTGGCAGCCGCATAATTTTCCATCGTCCCATGGCGGTCCAGATGGTCAGGGGTGACATTGAGGAGCACCGCTACTCTGGGCCGGAATTCCACTGTAGTTTCAGCCTGAAAACTGCTGACTTCCACTACATAGACCCCATAGTCGCCTCTGGTTTCCGCAATCAGGGGCTGCCCGATATTCCCCGCCACACAGGGCTTTAACCCGGCCTGGCGGGTCATGGCACCAATCAGGGATGTGGTGGTGGTTTTGCCATTGGTGCCGGTAATAGCTACCAGCGGCTGGTTAATGTAGCGGGAAGCCAGCTCAATCTCACTGAAAACCGGTATGCCTTCTGCCATCGCCTCTGCCACAGGTGGAACGGTCAGGGGCACTCCCGGGCTGGGTACCACCAGGTCATACTCCTGTCGGCTTACCCGGGGATAGCTACCAGCCACTACCCTGACGCCTGCCTGTTCCAGTTCAGCAGCCTTCTCCCCCAGTTCCTCCCGGCTCTTGGCATCACAGACGGTCACTCGCGCCCCTGCTTCCCGGGCAAAGCGGGCAACTGCTACCCCACTTTTGGCCATCCCTACTACCAGTATATTTTTATCCAGTAAATCCATGTCTAATCCTCCTTATCCTACCATGCCGGCCAGCCAGAGCAACAGGCCAATAGCACAGGCAATGGCGGCAGCGCTCCAGAAGGTCCGTACTACCCGGCTTTCCGGCCAGCCTCCCAGCTCAAAGTGATGGTGCAAAGGACTCATACGGAAAACCCGTTTACCCGTAGTTTTAAAAGATATTACCTGGATGATGACGGACAGGGTTTCAGCAGCATAAACCGCTCCCAGTACCGGTAACAATAGTTCCGTCCTGGTCACCACTGCCAGTGCGGTTAGCGCTCCCCCCAGAGCCAGGGAACCAGTATCCCCCATAAACACCTGTGCTGGATGCCGGTTATAGCGTAAAAAGCCCAAACAGGCTCCCGCCAGGGCTGCCGCAAACAGGGCTGCCGCTGGCTGGCCCTGACCCGCTCCAATTACCGCATAGGTAAGGGCAACGATAGTAGTAACCCCGGCTGCCAGTCCATCCAGTCCGTCAGTCAGGTTGACAGCATTGGTGGTGCCCACCGCCACCAGCCAGATAAAAAGGGCAAAGAGAGGAAAGGATAGGTCCAGCGGTTGGCCCAGCACCGGCAGCATGATGCGGGGTCCGTGGTCAAGACCATAAGCTGCCATCCAGGCCAGAGCCAGGGCCAGCAGAGTCTGCGCCAGCATCTTCTGTTTGGCCTTGAGGCCCAGGTTGCGTTTCATCACAACTTTTATGTAATCATCAACAAAACCGATCAAGCCATAGCCGATAGTAAACAAGAGCAACACCAGCGTCTCCAGCTGCCAGGGCAAGAGCAAGGGGGTTACCACCAGCAGGCTGACCAGCATCATCAACCCACCCATGGTGGGAGTGCCAGCCTTGGCCTGGTGGGCTTTGGGCCCATCCTCCCGGATATACTGACCGAATTTGAGCCGGCGCAACCAGGGCAAAAAAACAGGCCCCAGAACCAGGGTAAAAAGTGCCGACAAAGCAAAAACCAGTGCAATTTTAACCATTGGCCATAGTCTCCTCCTGCTCCAGTTCTCCGATAATCTTCTCCAATCCCATGCCACGGGAGGCTTTAAACAATATAGTCACTCCCGGCCGGAGCCAGGGCTTTAACAGCCCGGCTGCTCCTTCCCGTCCCGGCAAGGCCCTGATTCGGTCTGCGGCCAGCCCTGCCCTGGCCGCTTCCTCGGCAATCCAGCGGGCCCGGGGGCCAATGGTGAGGAGAAAAGCCAGTCCCATCCTGCCGGCTTCCCGCCCCAGCTGGCGATGAGCCTCTTCCTCGATCGGCCCCAGTTCCAGCATGTCTCCCAGGACAGCCACCTTTTCCCCCGGCTGCCGGGCCAGGATGGCCAGCGCCACCGCCATGGACTGGGGATTGGCATTATAAGCATCATTTCTTATCACCGCACCCTTGATTTCTTTCTTTTCCAGGCGCATACCGGAGAGACGAGCCTGAGCCAGAGCTGCCCCGCTGCGGGTCACATCGCCCCCCAGAGCCCAGACTGCGGCCAGGGCGGCCAGGGCGTTATTGACCATGGCCTCCCCGGGCAGGGGCAAAGTCAGGTCCAGCGGCCCCACTGGTGTTAACACCTGAAAGCGGCTGCTTTCCGCCTCCAGCTGCAGGGAGGTCAACCGAAAATGACAATCTTCCCCCCGTCCATACCAGATCACGTCCCCCTGCCATTCCTGGCCCAGCCGGCGCAAGTAAGGGTCATCCCCCCAGAGAATGGCCCGACCGCCGGCCTTGAGCCCGTAGAGCAATTCCCCTTTGGCCCGGGCGATAGCCTCCCGGCTGCCCAGCAGTTCGATATGGGCATCCCCGATATTGGTGATTATGCCCAGATCGGGCCGGGCGATGTCAGCCAGGGTTGCGATCTGACCCGGCCCCCGCATGCCCATTTCTGTAACCAGAATCTCTTCCTGGCCAGTAAGGCTCAAGATGGTCAGGGGCAGTCCGATTTCGTTATTGAGATTGCCCTGAGTCCCCCGAACCGACCAGCTGGATCCCAGAGCCTGTACCAGCAGATCTTTGGTAGAAGTTTTGCCCACACTGCCGGTGACAGCCACCACTTTCCCGCCCCAGCGCTGGCGAACATAAGCTGCCAGCTGCTGCAGTGCCACCAGGGTATCCTTCACCAGAATCAAGGGCAAGTCCAGGGCCTCTGCCGGCAGGCGGCTGACAATAGCCGCCTCCGCTCCTGCTGACGCTACCTGGGGTAAAAAGCTATGGGCATCATGCTTTTCCCCTACCAGAGCGATGAAGAGCTGTCCCGGCTGGACCCGCCGGCTGTCAGTAACCACCTCGCTGATGACCGTTTCCGGCTGACCGCCCTTTAGTTCTCCCTGGACAGCACTGGCGATTTCCGCCAGAGTCAATGGCAACATGCTCCTCACCCTTTCCGCTGCCATTCTTCCCGCACAACCTGGCGGTCATCAAAAGGCAGCACCTGCTGACCGATAATCTGGTAAGTCTCATGGCCTTTACCGGCTATCAGCACCAGATCGCCAGGCTGGGCCAGTTCCAGGGCCCGGCGAATTCCTGCCCGCCGATCCACAATCTTTTCATAAGGCACATTCCCTCCGGCTTCCCGCACTCCCGGCTCAATCTCATCCAGAATGGCCGCCGCATCCTCGGTGCGGGGGTTATCTGAGGTTATGATCACATAATCACTGTAACGGGCGGCAATGGCACCCATTTTCGGCCGCTTGCCCCGGTCGCGGTCCCCGCCACAGCCAAACACGGTAATCAGCCTCCCCTGTCCGGCCGGTACCAGCTGGCGGGCAGTCCGGCAAACATTATCCAGTCCATCAGGCGTATGGGCATAATCCACGATCACGGTAAAGGGCTGACCGGCCTCCACCTTTTCAAAACGACCGGCCACCCCGGGGACAGCGGCCAGAGCCTGCTTGATTAAGTCCAGTTCATAACCCAGAGCCAGTCCAGCACCAAGGGCAGCCAGGGCATTATAAACATTGAAATCCCCTGTCAGCTGCAACTGGATTTCCGCCTCCCCTCTGGGGGTAACAACCTGGAAACTGACGCCACTGGCAGTAATGCGAGGATGCAGGGCCCTGACCATAGCCCCTTTCTGTCGGCCATAGGTCCAGACCTCCAGACCCTCCCTTTCCGCCAGCTGGCGGAAATAGTCCCCCTGGGCATCATCCAGGTTAATGACCGCAATGCGGCAACGCTCCTTTTTAAACAATAACGCCTTGGCCGCCCGGTAATTTTCCAGAGTGCCGTGGTAATCCAGATGGTCCTGGGTTAGGTTGGTAAAAATCCCCACAGCAAAGTAACATTCATCCACCCGGCCCAGGTCCAGACCATGGGAGGATACTTCCATCACCACATGGCTGGCCCCCCGCTCCACCATGTGTTTCAGGTTCGCCTGCAATTCCAGGGGCAGGGGAGTGGTATTTTCAGCAGGCAAAATCTCCTCCCCCAGACGGTTGTAAATGGTACCCATCAGGCCCACTTTGTGCCCGGCCTGGCGCAGAATTGCTTCCACCAGATGGGTAGTGGTAGTCTTGCCATTGGTACCGGTTACCCCGATCAAGGTCAGCTTGCTGGCTGGATAGCCGTAAAAGCGGGCAGCCAGCGGAGCCAGGGCCCGACGGCTGTCTGGCACTTCAATCCAGGTAACATTTTCCGGCCAGTCTGCCGGTTTCTTCTCCCCCACCACTGCCACCGCTCCGGCAGCCAGAGCCTGAGGAATAAAAGCATGGCCATCCACCCGAAAACCCGGGATTGCCACAAAGAGAAAGCCCGGTTCCACCCGGCGGGAGTCGTGGGCAATCCCCTTTATTTCTACTGCCAGCGATCCTATCACCTGGCTGGTCTTCAGTCCTTGAAGCAGTTCACTTAGAATCACGCTGAATGCCTCCTTATCCGGTCTTGGCAAAGCTTTCCTTAATCTATTATGTATTATTCACTATAAAATAAAATTATAAACTAAAGAGCCGGCGGCAGCAACTCTGTCCACCGGCTCGCTTTTTAATCCTTGAGTTCAGAATCAGGCAAGGTTCCGGCCGTTGGCTGGGTCGGATTGTTCCCTCCACTTCCTCCTTCTGCCGGAGGGCGGAATTTCACCCTGACCACCGTTCCAGCCACCACCTTTTCCCCGGGAGCTATGCTTTGCTCATAGGCCACCCCGCTGCCTTCCGCCTCCAGCCTCAATCCGGTCAAAGCCAGCAAAGTAGCGGCATCCCGCAGGGTTTTGCCACTAACATCCGGTACTGTCACCCTGGTACCCGCAGGCACTTCACCCCGCCGGGTGGAGAGAAGGATTTCCGTGCCCTGGGTGACCACAGCTCCTGCCAGAGGGAACTGGCGCTGGACCACGCCCTGTTCCCCTTCCACCAGCACCTTGAGTCCGGCCTTTTCCGCCAGCTGCCTGGCCTCCGCTACCGGCAGGTTGACCAGGGAAGGCACTTCCACTGCCTTGAGCTTTTCGCCCGTCTGTTTCGGCCGGGATTGCCGGGGTATCAGTTTGGGATCAGGTTTAACCCCGGCATCCAGCTGGGGCATTACCCCCAGATACTTCAGAGTGTCACCCATCACCGCCCCGAATACAGGAGCAGCGATGACCCCACCATAATATTCTCCGCCCTGGGGTTCATCGATCACCACCAGAGCTGCTACCCGGGGGTTATCCGCCGGGGCAAAACCGACAAAGGAAGCCACATACTTGCCAGCCACATATCCCCCTCCAGGCCCGGCTTTCTGGGCTGTACCCGTTTTTCCGGCCGCCCGGTAGCCTTCCAGATAGGCTTTTTGCCCGGTACCACGGGCCACCACGTGTTCCAGGATCCCTCGCAGTTCCCGGGCCGTAGTGGTGGAAATCACCTGCCGCACCGGCTGGGGTGCAAAGGTCCTGACCACATTGCCTTTTATATCCCGGATTTCCTTAACAACCTGGGGTTTCATCAGCATCCCATCATTGGCCACCGCAGCCACTGCGGTAATCAGCTGAATGGGTGTAACAGCATTGGACTGGCCGATGGCCATGGTAGCCAGATCAAGCTGGGTCGCTTTTTTCGGATTGACCAGAATCCCTTCCCCTTCCCCCGGCAGGGAAATGCCGGTGGGCATGCCAAAACCGAAAGCCCGCACGTAGCGACTGAATTTTTCCACTCCCAGCCGCAAAGCCACCTCAATAAAACCCGGGTTACAGGAATTCTGGGCCACTTCCACAAAGCTCTGGCTGCCGTGGCCTCCGGCTTTCCAGCATTTAATCTTTTTTCCCAGCACTTCTTTAAAACCGGGATCATAAAAACGGTCCTGGGGCCGCACTACCCCTTCCTCCAGAGCAGCTGCGGCAGTGATGACCTTGAAAGTAGAACCAGGCTCGTAGGCATCTGCTACGGCAAAATTCTTGGACCACAGTTCATGGGGGAACTTGAAATACTGGTTAGGGTCATAGGTTGGCCGCACCCCCATGGCCAGGATTTCCCCGGTTTTGACATCCATTACTATTATGGCAGCATGAGCGGGTTTGTGCTTTTCCATCACCTTATCCAGTTCCCGTTCCACGAAATGCTGGATAGTCTCATCAATGGTCAGCACCACACTGTTGCCTTCTACCGAGGGATAATAACGGTGGGTAGCCTGGGGAATGGGCCGACCTGCTGCATCATATTCCACCACAATTTTTCCCGGTATTCCCCGTAACTCTTTCTCCAGGGCCGCCTCTATCCCGCCACCGCCGATATTGCCGCGAAACTGAACAAACCCCAGCAAATGAGCAGCAAAACTGCCATTGGGGTAATAACGCAACGGTTCCTCATACAGGGAAATCCCGGGCAGGTTTTTTTCCCGGATTTTCCTGGCTTTCTGGCTGTCGATCTTGTTGGCTATCCAGACAAAACTGGCCTTCTTGCTTAATAGTTTAATCAGTTTTTCTTTGTCCATTTCCAGAATGGGAGCTAGTTCCTCTGCCACCGCCACCGGATCTTTAATCTGGCTTGGAGTCGCTCCAACCGAATCGGCACTGACACTGATGGCCAGCTCTTTACCATTACGGTCATAGATTACACCGCGCTTGGGTTCCAGCTGCACTTCCCGCAACCTGTTTTCCAGCGCCTTATTAGTCAGTTCATCGCCGCGGATGAACTGCAACCAGGCCAGCCGCAACAGCAGCAAAATCAAAATAAGGCCGATACCGGCCATTAAGATGGAAATCCGCCTCCGCATGATAATACCGGTGGCATACACCACGCCCCACTCCTTCGCCGATTAATTGATTCTGGCTTCAGCGGTTCCTTTCTTGATCTGGGCAAAAAATTCCGTTAAAGACTGCTGAATGGTCTGGGCAGCAGAAACCACCGGGGACTTTTTCTCTTTTACAGGTGCGGTATGTACCGATTCCGCCTGGACTGGTGCTGTTACCGCTACCATCTGCGTCCCATCAGGTCTGACCATCCCCAGTTTGGTGGTAGCAATTGCCTCAATCCGCTGCAAAGACTTGAGCTGATCTACCTGCATCTGCAGTTGCTGATTTTCCGCTTCTGCCAGCGCCAGCTGTTTCTGCAACTGGTCCAGCCGGTAGCCGGCCTGAGCCAGCATGGCATAACGATAAGCGGCCACTAATCCTAAAATAAACCCCACCATGACCACCGTCAAGAGCAAAGCGACATTTTCTTTCTTTCTTTTTCTGGCAACCGGTCTTTTTGCGGGCCGTTGTCTGGTCGCCTGCTCGGCATAATGGAAATCCACCCTCTCCTTCGCTACCAACAATTTATTCAACCTCCTGTCCCTCTATGACTTAAATTTTTTCCGCCACCCTTAATCTGGCACTGCGGGCCCGCGGGTTCTCTGCCACTTCCTCCGCCGAAGGCTCAATTGCTTTTCCGATCAGCTTGACTTCCGGCTGTTTTCCACAAACACATACCGGCAACTCCGGCGGACAAACACAGGTCCGGGCCAATTCGGCCAGGGTTTGTTTGGCTATTCTATCCTCCAGGGAGTGAAAGGTGATCACCGCCACCCTGCCCCCGGATTTCAACATCCGCACCGCCTGCAACAGGGCAGAGCGGAAATTTTCCAGTTCATTATTGACAGCTATCCGCAAAGCCTGAAAAGTCCGTTTGGCGGGATGGGGCCCCCCGGTCCTGGCTTTGACCGGAATGGCTCTTTTGATCAGTTCCACTAGCTGTCCGGTAGTTTCTAACGGCCGGTTTGTGCGTTCCCGCACAATCAGGGCGGCAATTTTATTGGCCCAGCGTTCCTCTCCATATTCTCTGATGATCCGGGCGATTTCCGCCTCCGGCCATTCGTTCAGTAAATCACGAGCGCTGATTGGCTGAGTCGGGTCCATGCGCATATCCAGCACGGCATCATGCTGGTAGGAAAACCCTCTTTCCGGCGTATCCAGCTGATAGGATGACACTCCCAGGTCAAAGAGGATGCCATCCACACCTGTATAGCCCAGCTCCTGCAGTTTCTCCTCCAATTTCACGAAATTGGACTGAACCAGGGTTACCCGTTCACCGAATTCTTTCAGCCTTTCCCCTGCTGCCCGGATGGCCGCCGGATCCTGGTCAAAGGCCACCAGTTTGCCAGCGGGCCCGGTTCTGAGCAGTATCTCCTGGCTGTGGCCGCCTCCTCCCAGGGTACAGTCCACATAGACACCCCCTGGTCGCAGGTTCAGGGCCGCCATGCATTCTTCCAGTAACACTGACTTGTGTCGAAACTCCACTGCTGTCAGCTCCTTTGTCCCTAAATTCCCAAATCCAGGTCTACGATTTTTTCAGCAATTTCACTGTAGGAAGCTTCGGCTTCCTGACTGTATTTTTCCCACAGTTCCTTGCTCCATATCTCCACCCGGCTGGAAACCCCCAGGAATACCACATCCTTATCCAGTTTGGCATATTCCCTCAGGTTAGCCGGCAACAGGATCCTCCCCTGCCTGTCCACTTCACATTCAGTAGCCCCGGAAAAGAAAAAACGGACAAAGGCCCTGGCATCAGCCCGGGTGAAAGGTAAGGCTTTCAGCTTTTGTTCTAAGATCTGCCATTCGTTCATGGGGTAAAGAAAAAGGCAATTGTCCATGCCTTTGGTGGCGACAAAGCGATCTCCCAGGCCAGTCCTGAGTTTGGCGGGAATAATCAGCCGGCCTTTGGGATCGATGGTATGATGATATTCCCCCATGAACATCCATTTTCACCCCACTTCGCCACCACAACTAACCACTTCTCACCACTTTACTCCACTATATTCTCTATTCATTGCTTTTTTCCTGCTGCTGGCTGAAAAAAAGTCCCAAAAACTTTTAATCACTGCTACATAAAACAGCGGGTTCCATGCTTTTAGACCGCACAGAACCCGCTGTCCTCAATTAATGTTTTTCTTCTTTACTTCCCTTTTTGCAAAAATTCGCCGATGGCTTTATCCCGTTGACTGATGTGTTCCCGCAACCAGTCCACCACCCGGCGCTGTACCGCAAGAACCACCATGGTAGAAGGACCTTCCCGGTTAAACTGCTCTTTCAGTTTGGCAAAATCCTGAATAAAGGCCTGATGCTGGGCCAGGTGTTCATTAAAAGCGGGATAGTTGTGGCTCTGCATCAGTTTTTCTTCAGCGGTAAAGTGCACCACCACATAGTCTTCGAGAAACTTCAGGATATTGCCCACTTCTTCCTTACCCTTCCCCTGGGACATGGCGGTTAACAGGTTATCAATGCGGCGAAACAGTTCCTGATGTTGCCGGTCAATTTCCGCTACTCCTACCGCCAGGGCTGGCGTCCAGTTTACTGCCATTGTCTTCACTCCCCCCGGTTTTATTAATAATGATTACCATTCGACAGAATTCGTGAATTTCCTCTTTATCTATAGAGGCTGCAAAAAAATTTTTCTTGACTTGAAGAAGGCGATTTCCCGATATCCTACCGCTTTCAACAGGTCTATCGCCTTATCCCAGTTATATCCTACCTGCTCCGGCTTGTGGGCATCGGAACCAAAGGTGACCGGCACGCCAGCCCGGGCGCAGCGGGCCAGAAAATCGGCATCCGGAAACTGTTCCCTGGCCGGTACCCGCCAGCCGGCTGTATTGATTTCCACTGCCACCTGGCATTGGGCCAGGATTGCCACAGTCTCATCATAGAGGCGATACAACTGGCTGGGCCGGGGTGGATCAAACTTCTTAATCAAATCAGCATGGCCGATGATATCGAAAACCCCGGCCAGGGCCGATTCCTGGATCAGGCGATAATATTCTTCCCAGTATTGTTCCGGATCCCGCCGGTTATATTCCTCCAGTTGCCGGGGATCATCAAAGCCCCAGTCATCCAGGAAGTGTACCGAGCCGATGATATAGTCCCAGTCATAACCAGCCAGGGCTTGCAGGAGCCGGGGTTTACAGCCCGGCAGGTAGTCAGCTTCTATGCCAAGGCGGATGGAGATACCTGAATATCTTTGTTGCAATTGCTTAACCTCTGCCACATAGCCGGGTAACTGGGCAAAGGTCATGGCGATTTCCGGATCCCGTTTGGCTTCCGGCAACCAGTACATGGGCAGATGATCAGCAAAGCCTATTTCCGCAAAACCACGGGCCAGGGCTGCCTCTACATATTCTTCCATCCTGCCGCTGGCATGGCCGCAGCGGGCGGTGTGAATGTGATAATCAACCTTCATGTTCTTCTCCCTCCAGACGGGCCAGCAAAGTGGGCAAAGCCCGCAAGGTATTGACCGGCATGATGTGGATACCCGGCACCAGGGTTCTGAGCTCGCGGATGAGCTCAACAGTTATGGCCAGCCCCTCCGCCAGAGGGTCTGTTGCTTTTTCCAGGGCGCGAATCATAGCCGGGGGCACCTGAATGCCGGGAATGTTGGCATTCATAAAATGCGCCATCCGGGCGGAACGCAGTGGTATCACCCCGGCCAGGATGGGGACGCCCAATTCCCCCGCCTCTTGCAGGAAATCCGCCAGGATGCCGGGGTCATAGATGGCCTGGGTCTGGACAAAGGCTGCCCCGGCCCGGATTTTTTTCTGCAGTTTCCAGATCTGCATTTCCCTGAGTTCCGGGGCCGGGTTGACCACCGCCCCCAGAAACAAATCCGGTACTCCCTGCAAGGGTTCACCGTTTAAGGCAAAACCCCGGCGCAAATTGTCAGCAGCAGCCAGCAATTGGACCGAATCCAGGTCAAAAACCGGTTTGGCGCCAGGACAGTCCCCCACCAGCGTATGGTCCCCGGTTAGCAGCAAAAAATTGCGCACTCCCAGAGCTGCTGCCCCCAGGATTTCCGACTGCAGAGCCAAACGGTTGCGATCCCGGCAGGTAAACTGGCAAATAGGTTCCAGGCCAGCCTGAAGCAAAAGAGCGGCCATTGCTACCGGGCTCATGCGCATGACCGCTCGCTGGTTATCGGTGATATTATAAGCTGTAACTTTCTCTTTGATAGCAAGGGCCAGCTCCAGCACTTCCTGAAAAGCAATCCCCCGGGGCGGGGGCAACTCAACCGTTAATACCTGACGCCCCTGAGCCAGTTTTTGCTGCAACAAGGCTACCTCTCCTTATCCGTAGAATTTCAAATTGATGCCCGCATTCGCTGGCAGAGCAACTGCAGCGGTTTTGGCTTTTTGAAAGATCAGGGCCCAGCCGCAGCGGCGGCTGCCCACCTCGCACTGGCCGCCCGGCCTGGTGCCCCCACAGGGCCCGCTGTTCAAGCCTTTGGCACAGGCTCGCACCGGACAAATGTCAAAGGTCTGCTGCTTGAGACAGGTCTGGCAAAGCTGACAGGATTTAGCGGGCTGCGGCATTGCTCTGGCCCCCCCTTTTCTTTTCCTTGCCCCAGGTAGCCAGGCTGATCAACACCGGAGTATCATCCCGACCACAGGCACAGGGGGAAGTGGACCAGATACCTTTGAGCTGGCTGACATATCGGACCAGGGGCCAGGCCTGCAGGCGCAGGCTGGTCAGCAGCAGTCGGTTGCCAGGAGACTGCTGGGCCAGAACATGTTCATGCAACCAGTGGATACTGCCCTTTTCACAGGTAATGGCTGCCGGGAAGGGCAACCAGGCTGGCTGCACCAGAGCCGTTACCTCCCCGTTGCTGATTTGCCGCGCCTCCTGGATGGCCTCCGCCAGGCCCCCTTCTTCCCCTTCCAGCCAGACCAGCAACAGCCGTTTCAGGGGCAGCCCATAGAGGTAAGGCAGTTGCTCCTTTCCCATGATCAGCACGGTGGGTTCCTTGCCCACCAGGGTGGAGGCCAGAGCCCGGGCTTCAATCAACACCGGTAAGGCTCCCAGCCGTTCCAGGGCCGGAACGGCCCAGTCCAGCAGGCCCGGCAGGGGCGGGCAGATTACCACCTTATCCCCTTTGCCGATACCGGCAAATTGAAAGAGAGTCTGGTAGGCCTCAATCCCCTGTTCCTTGTCCTTGCTGGTATAGGGCACCAGCCGGCGGCCACCCCGGCCATCGGTAACGGTGATCAACCCATTCCAGTATTCTTCTTCAGTCAGCTGAATTCCTTCCGGCCAATCATCTATTTCCACCTGGGGCCAGCGGCCAAATACCTGCCAGTCGGTCAGGTCCTTGGGATGGAGTTGCCAGCGATCCCAGAGCTGCCGGTACCAGGCACTGCGGCTGTAAGCATACCAGCAGGTTTCTCTGGCCAGCAACTGTTGCAGCCCCTGAATTTTTTGCCATTGGTTCTGTTTTCTCATCGTCTGCACCCCTTTCCCGAAAACAAAAAATCCTCTCCTGCAGATAAGCAGAAGAGGACATAAATAGCCTTCTTCCTCTTATCTGTCAGGTAAACACCTGCAGGAATTGGCACATTTCCCATCCGTCGTCCCCAACGCATGGGCTGTTGCCGGGTTTCATCGGGCCAGTCCCTCCACCTCTCTGGATAAGAGTACGAATTCCTATGAAATTGTTTACAAAGCTATTTTATGCAGATCAGGGGAAAATGTCAACTGTTTTAGAAAATTTTTTCCGCCAGCTCAGCTGTTATATGGTAAACCTTTTCCGCTGCTGCCACAGACAGGGTTCCTGTGCCACAGCTGGGAGTCAGCCAGCTCCGGGGCAGCACCAGTTCCCGGTCCAGTCCTCGCTGTTCCAGGGCTGCCAGCACTTCCTGCCAGCGGGCCAGCAGGGACTCTGCGGTCTCAGTCTCAATCCGGGGAGAAGTGGGTACCAGTCCCCAGGCCACTTCCCCACCTCGCTGGAAATAGGCCTGCAAAGCCGGTATATGTACCAGCAAGGAGGTAAGATATTCATAGGCATCAAAGAAGAGAATATCCAGCGGGCATTCCATCACCATGGACCAGTCCGTACCGGCACAGCAATGCAGACCGGTTCTTCCGCCCTCGGCCTTGATGGCAGTCATAACCGTGGTCAAATCCTCCTTGATGCCTTCCCGGGTCAGGGTAATGTGGGTGGATAGCCCTAGAGCATAGATACCTGGATCATCCACCGAGACTATTACCGGCAACCCCGTTTCTTCCCGCAAAAAACGGGTCTGCCAGCGGGCTCCCATTTCACAGGCCTTCAGGATCACGTCCCTCAACTGCTCATCATAGTAAGCCGCCCGGCCATCGGGTTGCAAGAGCTGAAAGCCGATGGTAATGGGGCCACTCAGCTGGCCTTTTACTCCCTGGGCCTGCCAGTTGCCAGCCTGAATGGAACGGACCAGGGCGTAAAGGCCGCTGGCACTTGCTTCCGGCAGGGCAAAAGCGGCCAGAGCCCTGCTCTCCCCCTCCTGAGCTGCCAGGTAAAGTTCGTAGAAATCCGCCAGACGCAGGGCAAAATCTTCCCCGTCGGTAGCAAAAACCAGTTTTGTACCTCTTTTTTCTACCAGACCCAGTTGGATGAGCGGGGAAACATACTGGGGTACAAACTCCTCCTGCCAGCCCCGGGCGGGAAATTGCGGCCAGTGCGGCCAGTCTCCCATATATTTTTGGATTAATGCCAGTCCTGCTTCAATCTCCTGATGGGGCAAACTGCCGATTCCTGTTACTTTTACTGCCATAACTACCGTCCCTCCTTAAAAAGTCCCACTTGCAGAAAAAAACCCAGGGCCATACTAACTGAAATCACCCAGGCCGGGTGGATTTTAAGCCAGAGCAGGGCCAGCAGGGAAGCAGCCGCAATTATCCAGGTGAACTGGTCGGGAAAGGCATTTGCTCCCATTTCCCAGGCTGTCTGAATCAGCAGCACAACCACCACGGGCCGTACCGCCTTCAACATCCCTGCAATCCCCGGGTGATGGCGATAACGCCAGAAAAAAGCCCCCAGGGCCACCACCGCTACGGCAGTGGGCACCACTACGCCAGCCAGAGCAACAACCGCCCCCCACCAGCCGGCCATTTTATAACCTACATAAGCTGCCATCTTGGTGGCAATAGGTCCGGGCAGGGCATTGGCCATGGCCAGCATATCAGTGAATTCCTCTTTACTCATCCAGTGGTAATTTTCCACCACTTCCTGCTGGGCCAGCGGAATGGCTGCCGGGCCGCCACCATAGCCGAAAATGCCTACTTTAAAAAAAGCCAGAAACAATTGCCAGATTGTCAGCATAATTTGCCCTCCCCCAGGCACTTGCCTGCAAAGCTGTGATATTTTTGCCAGAATCCGATGCCATCCATGCTCAGTGCAGAAGCGATGGCTTCCCAGAGATTGGCCCCCGGACTGAGGCCAGGTGCCAGACAGGGGTAAAGATAGTATAAACGCCCGGCAAAAGGCGTTAAATCCCGGGGCCTGACAGTGCTGGCCAGGATCCGGGCCTGCGGCCAGTGTCCGGCTCCCTTTTGCAGCAAATGGCTATCCCCGGCCAGCCAGTCAAAAGTCCGCGGGCCCAGGGGCCGCCAGCGTCGCTGCCCTTCCTGCTGTTGCCGCTGGGGATAGAGATAACGCAAGGGCAGCCGCCTTAAACCAGGCATGGTCAGCCGGGCCAGCACCTGAAAACCCTTGAGACCGGGAAAAAGCAGAGGCAAACCCAGGGCCAGCCAGGCATCCCCCAGCCAGAGGTCTGCCCCGCTGGTCAGCAGAGCCTGAGCCAGCCAGGGGCGGTCCAGGGCAGAAGCCAGCAGCACTCTGCTCCCCCGCCATTTTTCAGCCTGGCTCAGAATCAACTGCTGGTCCCAGCTCGCTTTAAAATCACTGCCATCATAAAGCGGCGTCTGTCTGACCTGACGGGCCAGAAATTGTCCTTCCGGCAGGGGCCAGCTCCGGCCTGGCAACTGGTAGGCCAGGTTCACTCCCCCCAGGGCCAGGGCAGTTACCTGTCCATCCAGCTCCCTGAGCCAGGCAGCGGCCCGCTGAATATCTCCCCCTGCTCCCCGGCGTTCCACCTGTAAGAACTCATCACCAATCCGGCCCTGCCAGCAAAAATCCCCGGCAGGACTACCCAGACTGATGCTGACCACTTTTTTCATGCTAATCTCACCGGCAGCCATTGCCGAAAAGCGATCCCGTCTTCGTCCACCGGGCAGAGAGCAGCTGCGATATGCACACCAGCTCCAGCCGCGCTACTTAATGCTGCGGCAAAAGCCGGGTCGGTGGCGTGATTGGGGACAAAAGTGAGAGCATCATCCCTCTGGATGATAAACAGCACCCCGGTCCAGTACCCCTGTCGACTCAGTTCAGCCAGATGCTGGAGATGCCGGGTTCCCCGGGTCGTCGGAGCATCGGGAAAGCGTCCCTCTCCCTCTACTACCAGAGTAACTGACTTGACCTCCAGAAACCCCTGCCCCTCTTTTCCCTGCCAGCCCAGGTCAAAACGGCTTTCACCAGCCGTTACCTCCCGGCGCAGTTTCTGGATGGAGGGCAAGGGGCCTGGCCAGAGTCCCTGCCCCAGGAGTGCTTCTGCCAGCTGATTGGGTACCCTGGCATCCACGCAGACCCAGCGCCCCTGGTACGCCACCAGCAGCAGGTCTCCGACGGTTACTCCCTGCCGCTCAGGCCGGGGTAGCCAGCGCACCTCCGCACCTGGTACCAGCAGTTCCCGCAACCGGCCGGAATTGGGCAAATGCAGTCGCAAACTGGCTGCTGTTGCAGTAGCTATTTCCACAGCAAAACGGTTTAAGCGGCGGATAAACCGGCCTGTAGCCAGTTTTTCCGACCAGAATACAGTTACAGCCATTTTTTCCACTCCGTTTTGTTATAAAAGAAAAGAGGCCTTTCGCCTCTTTCCCGCCGCTTGCTTTTAATTAAGCCTTTTCAACGGCTTCATTGAGATCCCGCATCAGTTTTTCCACGTCTATGCCATGAGCAAGAGCACCCTGTTCGATATTTTCGAAACGCGCCGCAGCGCAGCCAAAACAACCCATGCCATGAGCTTGAAATACGGGGATAGTTTGCGGATATTTGGCAACTACTTCACCAATGCCCATTTCTTTAGTGATTTTCATTTGAACCATGCCTCCTTTCAAGAAAAATTCTACCATAGGCAGACTCAGAATGCAATGCCATAACGGAAGAGATAGCCACCTTTATAGGCAGGGAGCAACAATCTTTCCTGGCGGGTCAGAGTCAGACGCACTCCCGCTGCCTCCAGGTCTTTCCACAGCCCGTAGGTAGTTTTAATATAGCTTTCCAGCCGGTCAGGGGGACCAATAGCCATAATCTCATAGGGCACCCCCTCCCGCCGGTTCACCGGTACCTTGTTAATCAGCAGGTTTTGTCCGGCCTCATGAACAGCGGTAGTGCCCACAATTCGCTGGCCATTGACGGCAATAGCCTCTGCTCCGGCAAAACGGAGTATATTGATAAAATCCTGCAAATCCCCGGAATAGATAATGGTAGTTGCCCCCTGCCGATCATCAATCTGAATCACTATCCCCGGGCCTTCCACTGCCTTTTCCCCTGCCAGCATCCGCGCTTTTTCGGTTGCATCCATCATTTCCCGGGTCCGGGCACTCACCACCGCTCCCCGTTCAAAATCGCTGATGCGTTTTTTCAGTTTCTTTACTTCCTTAACCAATTCCCGGTGTCTGGTCTGAGCTTTTTCCAGCAGCTGCAGCATCGAACGATAGCGCACCTGGGATTTGGCCTCCATTTCCCTCACTTCCCGGGCGGTGCGGATTTCCACTCCCAGCAAAATCCCCAGACAGAGGGCCACCAGTGCCACCCGGGCCCAGATTTCCGTTCTCATCCTTATTCCCCCTCTCTCACCGGCCGGGCGTACTTGAAATCCACCTTCTTCTGATAGGGCGGCAGCCGGATTTCCTTTTCCTCCCGCACATCCAGGCCGATGCCATAATCCCGCTGCAAGTTGGTCAGCAATGGCAGGGCATCAATATCCAGGGAAGTGCGCAAGGCCCGGGGATCACCGATAGCCTGAATCACATAGGGCGGAGCAACATTTTCACCATTGATAAAAATAGTGGTACCACCGCAGAAGATTTCACTGGTGCTGATCAGTCTCTGGCCATTAATGGCCACCCCCTCTGCCCCGCCTGTCCAGAAGGCATTGACCACTGAACGCAAAAAGGATTCATGGATATAATAATTATTGGGATCAATCCCCGCTTCCCTGGGCAGCTGGCTGTCTGACAGCACCACCGTCATACCGGGCCCCTTCAGTCCGGTCAGGCCAGCTCGTAGCTCCGCTTCCTGTTTTTCCCGCATCAGGGCTTCATTGATGTTTTTCGCTTGCTCAAATTGTCGAATCCGTTGCTGTAAATCAGCACTCTCCCTCTGCAGGGCATAGTTGTCCTGTTCCACCTGAACCAGGGTTGTTAGAATGGATTCACTGCGCAGTTTGGAGGGTTCTACCCCTGTGGCTTTTTGTACAGTGCGAAACTGGGTCATAGCCAGATAACCGACAATCACCAGGGCCACAGTAATCCAGCGCTGATAATCCGTTACTTGTTTGCGCATGTTTCCAACCACCTCAGCTGTTATTATGACCGGGAAGGGCAAGAAAAAAACAGGCCTGCGCCTGTTTTTAACTGGATAATCCATTTTGCAGGGCCAGCAAAACCAGCTGGGTCCGGTTTTTGGCCCGTAATTTTTGTTTGATATTGCGGATATGATTGCGCACTGTTTTTTCGGAAATGATGAGAAAACCAGCGATTTCCTTATCGGTATAGCCTTTAGCCAGCAGGGACAGGACTTCAATCTCGCGGCGACTGAGACTGCTCAGGCCAGTGCCCAGCAGGGTAGTTGGCAATAACAGGGAAAGCTGTTCAAATTCCTGCAATAGCTTGCAGGTGAATTCGGGATAACGGACCCCCTCTCCTGCCAGCGCTTTCTGCAAAGCCTTTTCGCCCAGGTTCTCGCCTTCAATATAGATAACCTGCTGCTCTCCCCCAAAAAAGATGACAATATAGGTAATCTGTGGTTGCATTTCCCGCAGTAACCTTACTGATTTGAGCATATTTAAACCAGGCAAATCCACATTGAGCAAGAGCAGGTCGGGCTTTTTCTCGCGGATAACCACAGCCAGTTGAGGCAAGTCCCGCACCACCGCCAGCAAGGTCCAGCCGGTCTCTGGATGCCGCTGTTTTCCATCCCAGTGGCTGCTCAAGGGTTCAGCACAGATCAGGGTGCGTACAGCCAATTTTTTCTCCCTCCTCCCGGGGGTGGGTCTAACTCATTTTATGACTGTCCCCGGGAAAGGGTGTTGCGCAAAATGCCCAGATAGTAGTTTTCATAACAAGTTACAATCTCTTTTTCCCTGAAACGGTTCAGAGCCTGCTGGCGGGCTGCTTCAGCCATCCGACGATGTTCTTCCTCATTCTGCAGGAGGGCTATGGCCCGCCGGGCCATGGCTTCCACCGCCCCCACCGGTTCGATGATGCCAGTCACTCCATCTGTAACCACTTCCGGCAGCCCACCGGTGTTTGTGGTCACCACCGGCACTTCACAGGCCATGGCCTCCAGCGCCGCCAGGCCAAAACTCTCCTTGGCAGAAGGCAGTAAAAAGAGGTCACTGATGGATAATAGCGGTACAACAAATTCCTGCTTGCCCAGAAAATGCACCCGCTCCAGAACGCCCAGCTCCTGGGCCAGGTACTGGGCGGCACTGCGTTCCGGCCCATCCCCGATCAGCAACAACCGGGAGGGTACCTGCCGGTTGACCAGGGCAAAAATCCGCAGCACATCAGGAATGCGCTTGACTTCACGGAAATTGGAGATATGGCATAGGATCTTCTCGTCAGGCCGGGCATAAAAAGCCCGCCGGGCCGGACAGAACTGACGCCGGTAGATTTCCGGGTCAACGAAGTTGTATATCACCTCAATGGGCTGCTGATAGCCAAAAACTCCCGCAGCCTCCTCGGCCAGGGCCCTGGATACAGCGGTTACCCCATCACTGGCCTGCAGGGAAAAGCGCACCACTTCATAAAGCTGCGGTTCCTGTCCCACCACTGTAATATCTGTCCCATGCAAGGTAGTGACCAAAGGCAAATTCCGCTCCTGAGCCAGCATGGCTTTGGCCAAATAGGCACTAACAGCATGAGGAATGGCATAATGGGCATGTACCAGGTCCAGACCCTTCGTTCTGGCCACTTCATAAATGGTGCCGGCCAGGGCCAGATCATACGGGGGGAATTTGAACACCGGATAATCTACCGCTGTAACTTCATGCAAGAAAAGATTTTGATGAAAACTGCGCAAACGAAAGGGTCGCTCATAACTGATGATATGCACCTCATGCCCCCGTTCAGCCAGGGCTTCTGCCAGTTCGGTAGCTACTACACCACTTCCACCATATGACGGATAACAAACAATGCCAATCTTCATTCCTTACCTCCATATTTCCAGCGGATCTGTCAGGACCAGGGGATTTTTAACCAGAAATCCTTCCCCGAATTCAGCACCAATTTTTGCCCCCCAGAAGCGACAGCGGGTCTCGATCAAATAGGGAAAATGTCCATTTAATCTGGTCGGCAGCCAGCGATTTTCCCGAAAAAACTGGGAACGATGAGCCAGTACCGCTTCCCGTTTGGTTTCATACTCCTCACTGATATCTATGATAAATGATGGATCCGTTTCCCGGTTGATGAAATAGTAAACTATTTCCCGGGGCCGGTAAGGCTCCAGTTCCGGCAGCACCTTGCGCAATCCAGCCTCGAAATGGGCCCGTTCGGCCAGCTGGCTGGCTGCCCGGTGATCAGGATGGCGATCTTCCCAGTAAGGCACCAGCAACAGGCGGGGCCTGACTTGCCGTATGAGGCGCACCAGGGCCGCTACCTGTTCCGGGTCCAGCGCCAGCCCCCCGTCCGGTAACTGCAAATTGATCCGCCAGGTGGCTCCCAGGATTTCTGCTGCCCTCCGGCTTTCTTCCCGTCTTTCCTCCACTGTTCCATTAGTTCCCTGCTCCCCACGGGTCAAATCGGCAATGCCGAATTTTATCCCTTCTTTGCCCCAGCGGGCCATTAGCCCACCAGAGCCGATTTCCGCATCATCCGGATGAGGTCCTACTACCAGAGCCTCTACCTCTACTAAAGCTGCTTCCCTATCCCTGGTATAGATGATATCCATCTTCACTGCCTCCCAGTTCCAGATAGTAGTGTTGCCCCCAATCAAGAGGTGCATGCAGTAAATAATGCAGCCAGCCTTTACCCCAGCGGCTCAAAAACCAGGTCAGATTCAACACCCGTTCCTGCCTTTTTCCTCCCGGCCAGAGGGTCTGGCGGGCCGCTAGCAAAGCATCTATCTGCTGACGGTATTGCCGCCGCAACTTCTGCTCCACTTTGCCTTTTAAATAATCCAGCTGATAAGAAATATAATTCCAGTTCCTGGCCTGCAGTAGTTCCAGTTCTGGCTCCAATTGAGCCAGATGGGTGAAAAGCTCAGCATGTTCTTTCTGCCAGCGCTCCCGCAAATCTGCCAGTAACTGTTCATGATTCCACCCTGCCCGACTGGCCAGGCGAAGGTCAATTTCCTGCTGCTCCAGTTCAGCCAGCTCTGGCAGGGACAGCTGCCACTGGTTCAGTACCTTCTTCTGCTCGGGTTCCACCAGTGTCACACTCCAGCGGGGCAATAAAATGGGCATGGTCTGGCCAAACAGGTGATAGACCTCCCGCAACTGAGCGTAGTAGGCCAGCTCTCCCGGTCCTGCTACATAGGCTACTGTTGGCAGCAGCCGGTCCTGGGCCAGCGGTCGGGTAGCCACACTGCAGCTGAGGCGCACCGGTTCCTGGACAGCCAGCTCCACGCCCAAGGTCAATTCCTGTAGCGTCAGGGCAATCCTCTCGTCATTCTGCAGATAGAACAAGCCGGTCCGGTCTGAAGCCATTGCTAGAGCCGGTTGCCAGCCGGCAGCAGCCAGCTGCTCTCCCGCCTGACAGATTAAGGCGGGAATCTCTGCCCCTTTGGCCAGGGTCTCCTGCCAGAAGGGTTGTAAAGCCTGGCGCAGTTCCGGCAACATGGGGTCTACGATCACCAGACCCTGCTCTCCCAGCAAGCGAGCCAGCAGGCGCGCAACCCAGCCAGCAGGTGACCCCGCCCCCTTGAGAGCCGCTGCCAGCCATTCCCCCGTTTCCGTCCGTCCTGTTCCTTCCGGCAAACAGCGAATCATCTCCCAGATGGTCTGTTCCATCGCCATCGTCATAGCCAGCAGCCCCGCCGGCTTGCGTCCAGCTCCGGGCGGATCGGGCCAGCGCCACTGCCGCCCGGGCCAGTAACAGTGACTGATTTCCAGCCAGTCATGGTCCTCACTGGCCAGCCAGAAAACAGGGATTACCTTACTCTGTTCCCGCTCAGCCAGCTCCCGGGCTGCTTTGAGTACAGCCAGTGCCTTGTAAATGGTATAAAGGGGACCAGTAGCCAGTCCAGCCTGCTGGCCGGTAACTATGGCCACCGTACCCCGTTCCGCCAGGGAGCGAGCATTTTCTACCGCTTTTTCTCCGGCTCCCAGTTCCCGTTGAAAGCGGGCCAGAGGCTCACTAACCACCGTCCCCAGCCGATAACTGTCAATCACCCGTTTCAACTGCTGCCGCCAGTGCTGGGGCTGGCGCCAGTCCAGGTCAAACCTCCAGGCCAGGCTAGCAAAATCATGTATGTAATGCTCAGCAATGGTTCTTTTCTTCATCCAAAGCCCTCTTTTCCAACTGATGTTATAATCAAATTTTAGCACCGGGGCCAGAAAAAAACAAACCGAAAGCTTTAGCTTCCGGTTTTCATCTGTTTTTCCCAGTCCATATCCAGGCCCACTGCTTCTCCAATGATCTTCTGAATATCAAACATCAGCCGGCTAAAAGCATATTCTGCCTGAAAAAATTCCGCAATATCCCGGTTAGCCGCCAGCAGGTTAAAGAGATTCTGGAGCTGGCTCAATTCCTCCTCAATTTTTTGCCCCTGTAACTGCCTGGCCTGGATTTCCAGCTGTTTCTGGCGAAAATCTACAATCCGCTGCCAGGTTTCCTTATCTTTTTCCAGTTTTTCTTTAATTTTAGTATAGCTCAAAAATTCAGGAGATGCTTTTAATGCCCGGGCCAGCTCATAGGCCTTGTCATAGACATTGACCATGGCAATAACCTCCTTCCGCATATATCTTAGCATATGCTCAGAGGTAGCGTAAAGCCTCTGCCGGGTCCAATTTTGCCCCTTGCCGGGCTGGCCAGTAACCAGCCGCCAGGCCCAGGAAGATAGCACCTGCCAGCATCATTAAAGCTAGCTGTGGGTACCAGGCAGTAAGTTCCAGTCCTGCCACCAACCTGGGCAAGACCAGTCTGGCTGCCAGGATGCCCAGCCAGTAGCCTGCCACAGCGCCCAGGGAACACAAAAGCGCCGCTTCCAGCAAGAAGATGCGGATAATATGCTGTTGACGGTACCCGATGGCCCGCAATATACCGATTTCCCTGGTCCGCTCTTTAACTGAGGCTAACTGGTTGGCTATTACCATCATTCCAGCCACCAATACTACCAGCAGGGTTATCAGCAGGCCAAATTTTTTCACCCGCTCCAGCAGTTCCAGCCGGGCTGTCTCCACCTGCCGCAGCAAGCGCACTTCTGTATCCGGCAATAGGGACGCCAGCCTCGAACGCAGCTCCTCCTGTTCTGCCATACTGGTCTCTTGATTGCGAAAAGCCAGTACCTCTACAAAACTCAAGGCTCCAGTCTGTCCGGCGACTGCCTGCAGGTCAGAAATGTTCATGAAGAGCAGCCCGTCCTCCTCCTGACCAGTGGCAGCCAGAATCCCGGTAAGTGTCACCCACCGGTCTTTCACCTTAAGGCGCTGACCTATTTGCCAGTTTCTGGCCCTGGCCAATTCTGCACCGGCTGCAGCTTCACCGGCAGCCCGGGGCCACTGACCCTGGATCTGCCAGTAATTGCGGATCTGGCGTTCTTCCTGCCATTTTAACCCTACTACCAGATTGTTCTCTCCCTCCACCGGCAATGAGGCTAAGAACTTGGGAGCAATAACTTCCAGCTCTTTTTGTTTACCTAAAACCGACAACAACGAGAGGGGTAAGTGCTTTACCTCATAGGTTACTTCTGCCCCCACCGGCATCCCGCCATAGGTATAGTTCCACTCCTCCTGTCTGGGAACAATCACCAGCCGGGTCCCATTGCCCCGCAGCTGGCGGCTGAGGTCCGTTTCCATCATCCAGGTTATGGCCAGCAGGGCTACAACTGTAGCTACTCCAAGAGCCAGCCCCAGCAGGATGAGCAGGGTTTTACGAAATCGGCGGCGCAAATTATTGAGCGCAATATCCCAGAGATTCATGCTTTATCACCTTTTCCACCAGGCCATCACGGATCAGCAGCGCCCGGTGCATATATTTCAATGTCTCTAAGTTGTGGGTGACCATAATAATGGTCTGCCCTTCCCGATTCAATGCCTGAAACAGTTCCATTATTTCCTGTCCGGTTTTGCTATCCAGGGCCCCGGTAGGTTCATCAGCAAAAATAATCGGCGGCTGGTTGACTATAGCCCTGGCGATGGCCACCCGTTCCTGTTCACCACCGGACAGCTGATTGGGCAAACGATTCAGTTTATTTCCCAGTCCTACTTTTTCCAGCACCAGGGCGGCCATATCCCGTTGCTCCCCTTTGGGCCGGCCGCTGATGGCCAGCGGCAACATAACATTTTCCAGGGCGGTCAGATAAGGCAACAGCTGAAACTGCTGGAACACAAAACCCACATATTCGCTGCGAAAATCGGCCAGCTGTTCCTGGTCCAGGCTGTAGACATCGATACCATCTATTTCCAGTTTCCCCGATGTAGGTGGGTTCAATCCCCCTAAAATGCTGAGCAAAGTACTTTTCCCTGAACCGGAAGGCCCAATGATCCCAAGGAATTCTCCGGCTTCCACATTGAAACTGGCCTCCGCCAGGGCTATAACCTTATCCTCACCACTACTATACTCTTTCCGCAATTTTTCCGCCTTGATTAAAGCCATCTCTTTCACCCCTTATAAATACCGCAAAGCTGTGACCGGATCCAGTCGAGAACCCTGCCAGGCCGGCCACAAAGCTGCTAGCAGCCCTAACAGCAGGGCACCGCCCATGCTGATTACAGCCACCAGCGGGTCCCAGGGAACCGGAACTTCCATCCCGGCCACCAGAGGGGCACCCAGGCTAGCCAGCAAAGTGCCACTGCCAAAGCCAGCCACACCAGCCGCCAGACCCAGTACCGCTGCTTCGGTGCAAATAATTGTTATGATATGGCTGCGCCGGTACCCGATGGCCCGTAAAATCCCGATTTCTCTGGTTCTCTCCTTCACTGCTCCAGACATAGTCAACAAGACCATAACTGCTCCCAGGAACAGAATCAACCCGGCCAGAGCCAACGCAAACAGGGCAAACCGTTCCACAATGGCCTTGCGAGCCTCCACCGCGGCTTTTACCGCCATTACTCTAGTGCCTGGCAATTTTTCCGTCAATTGTCGTACGATATCGTCAATGGGACAGGTATTACAAAGGGCTGCCAGTTCCAGGAAAGTAACTTTTTTCCCTTTGCCGGTCAGCTTCTGCATGGTAGTCAGATCCAGCCAGAGAGCCCGGTCTTCTTCCCCACCAGTAGGCTCAATTACCCCTTTGATGCGGAGAGTCTGTCCTTTTACCTGCAGGGTTTGTCCCACATCCAGTTGCCAGCGTTCAGCGACCGCTGCTCCCAGCAAAACCTCATCAGCTTGCAGCTCAATCACCGGAAATTTAGGGGCATATTGTACGGGCTGACCTGCAGGGCTAATTCGGATTTGCCACCATTTCTTTAGCCGCAGCTCCGCCGGAAAGCGCACTCCTATGCCCAGCACCCGTCCCCGTTCACTGTTCAACACGCCCAGCAGCTTGGGGGCCACCACAGCAATGCTTTCCCGGTTTTTAATAGTACGCACCTGTTCAGCCATCGTTTCCGGCACTAAATTTTCCTTCACTACCGCCCCCGGCAAGCTCACCCCACCATAGCTGAAACTTTGCCTGTTTTCTGCTGGCAATATCAGGATATTGGCCCCAATCTGGTCAAATTTATCCCCGATCTCTGTCCGCATGGAAGTAGTAAGCAAATATAGCCCTACAACTGTGCTTACACTGAGGACCAGGCTTAAAAGCAAAAAGAAAGTGCGCCCCTTCTGGCGACGCAGATTATTGAGCGCAATGGTTAACAGTCCCATAAGCTGAGCCTCCTGTAGCTCTACTGAATTTCACTGACCTGTCCGCCACGCCAGGCATAACTCTTTATTTTAGCCCCGTTCTTGAAAATATCCACCTGAATATGACAGCCAAAATCCTGCACCCGGGCATCTACCTGGCTGTTATCCCCGGTCTGCTGGCGATAAAAACTTAAAGCCTGCTGCTTGATCTTCTCCAGGTCCGCAGCGCCCAGCTGGGCTCCGCCACCACCGCAGCCCCCACTGCCACAGCCACCACCGCTAACAACAGCACTGCCGCTGCCACCACAACAGCCGCCGCCTCCCGCCGCAGGATAGGCCAGTTGCTGGTAACCATAGTTGTAAGATTGGAATTGGGCAGGGTACAAGTTGTTAATTGCATTATCTTTCAGATTATACCAGATTTTGACCCCTAACAAAATCGCTCCTGTACTGACCAGAAAGATGATCCAGTAAAAAATCCGCCAGCGTTTTTCGGCATCCTGGTCTACATCTTCCACCAAAATGACCCTGTCTTCCATGAACAAACCCCTCCTTTATACCCGCGGTTGCCAGGCCCGCAGTTCTTTTTCATCAAAGACCATCTTGCCATCCTTAACTTCATACTTTACCTCATCGGGAGGATAGGTCAGGCAGCCACCACTAACCCCTTTCAGATCTTCCAGGGTCCAGCGGGTACCACAGACATTGCAGACCAATTCATTTCCTTCAATATGGAAGCTGGTTCCAGAACAGGGTTCGCAAAAAGATACTGCTCCTACAACCCGGCCAGACGGAGCCACATAGGCAGTAATAGGCAAGGAATTGAAAGTGGTGCCATTGGGCAAAGTCACTTTCTGGTTAGGGATTTCAAACTTTACGATCTTGTTGTTTTTTACCAGCTCCAGATCAAGATAGATTTTCCCGTCCTTGAATTCCGGTTGAACCACAGTTTGTTCTATTTTCTGCGCAGCGTCATAAGTCACCTGGGTACCAACATTATAGGTTCCCACATTAGCCTTATCTGTAGCTGCCGTCTGACTGGACGTCTTTAGCGCCACCGCTCCCCCTACAATAGCCAGGGACAGAACAACCGCTGCCGGCAGCAGCCAGCTATTCTTTTTCTTACCCTGTAATACCATGGACTTTTTGTCTACTCTTTTTGCCATTTTGGTCTCCTCCTTTTACATCGCGTAGTATATTGTCTTGTTAAAAAGGTGGCCTCTTAGCAAAAAAAGATCAGAAGGCCACCTGCCATCATCCAGATAGTGCCAAGGGCCAGTAACCCCCAGCCCGCATGTCCAGGTAGTTGTTCCTCTTCCAGCAAAGCCTCTATTCTTTGCTGCAGTTTGCCTTTGCCTCCCAAACGCGCAAGGGGCAAAAAGTTATCCAGGGCGAGACGCCAGCCACTTAAAGGCGTGTTCAATCTTCTGGTTTTTAACAGGGCCTGGGCCAGGGCCAGGGGATTAGCCCCCAGGTTGCCCGCTTTCCCATCAGCAAGTTGCTCTTTAAGCTGTTCCCAGTGACGAAAAACCAGGGGGGATAGGCCGGTAAACAACAACAAATCCCGCAATAACACCAGCAGCCAGGTACGGCGGTTATCACCCCTCTGACAGTGGGCGATTTCATGGGCCAGCACCGCTGTCAGCTCTTCCTCATCCAGTTCGACCACTAGCGGGCGGGAGAGGATAAGCACCGGCTGCCAGAATCCGCTGATAAACGCCTGTCCCAGGGGCAAATCGGTCAGTATCACAGCTGGAGGTTTAATGCCAGCTGTGTTTGCCAGATAATTGACTTTACTGAGAATCCCCCGGTAGTCTTCCTGCAAATAACCATAGCGGTTAATCAGGCGACGGGTTAGGATCAAAGCAGCTCCTGCTTTTACAACCCCGACCACCAGCGCTATCAGAAATAGCGGCGTCAATATCACCGCCAGGGCCGTCCCGGCCTGACAAAGCCAGCTCTGTAGCCGCCCAGGCCAACCAGCTATTCCCTCCGGGCCCGCTACCAGGACACAGCTGCGATTGAGCTGAAAAAACATGCTGATGCCGTAAATCACAAACGGTAGCAAGAGAGGGGTTAACCACAGCCTTTCCAGCCAGACTCTGCCCAGTTTTTTATCACTAAGCCGGTGCCAGAAAAGCACCACCGGCACTGTGATCGGCAAGCCAAAGGCAGCATAGATGAGCAAAGGATGCAGCTTAGACAAACTATTTGCCTCCTTTAGCTCGTCGCTCCCGAATCAGCTGTTCCAGCTGGGCCAGCTTTTCTTCATCCTCGTCCTGGATTTTCTCCACCAGGTGGGAGAGAACGGGCTGGGCAAAATCGGCCAGCAAACCATCTAGCACCAGGGAAACTACTTTTGTTGTAAATTCCTCGCGGGAATATACGGGAGAGTAGAGATAATAATTGGACTCCTGGGTCTTTTGCAGCAGTTCCTTTTCAGCCAGCCGACTCATAATGGTCATGACGGTGGTGTAGGCGATAGAACGGCGCTCCCGCAGTTCTTCATATACTTCCCGTACTGAAACCGGACGGTCATGCTGCCAGACAATCTCCATGATTTCTGCTTCTAATTCCCCCAGTACTTTGCTCAAGCCAGTTTTATGAGGTTTGAACTCTATTCCCAGTTTGCGCCAGAACATTTTCTCACCTACCTCCTTGGCTTTCTATAGAAATTATACTTCCTCGCATTACTACAAGCAATAGTATAAATGTGAACATTTTGTGGCGGTTTTCACCGCCACATATCGCAGGGTCTATTTGACTTGAAAGCGACTGGTAATGCTTTGCAAGCGATCAGCCAGTGATGACAGCATACCTGCTGAGGCAGCCACTTCCTGGGAAGAGGCGGTCTGTTCCTCGGCAGCAACCGCCACCTGCTGGGCACTGGCCGCTGTCTGTTCGGATATGCTGGCAATGTTTTCGATAGCCTGCACAGCCACATCGCCGCCTTCCGCCATCTGGTCAGTAGCCTGAGTCACAGAGGCAATCTGGTTATTGACCTTATTGATAGCCTCGATAATATTTCGGAAAGCCAGGACTGCGTTCTGGGCGATGGCCGTGCCCTGCTCTACTTCCTGCCGGCGCTCTTCCATGCCCTGCACAGCCTTTACCGTTTCACCCTGAATTTCTTTAATCAGGCCCGAAATCTGGGTGGTGGCTTCAGCGGATTGTTCTGCCAGCTTGCGCACCTCATCTGCCACTACGGCAAAACCGCGGCCATGTTCACCGGCCCGGGCTGCCTCAATGGCAGCATTTAAAGCCAGTAAATTGGTCTGCTTGGCAATACCGGTAATCACATCTACGATCTTGCCGATCTCCTGACTTCTGTTGCCCAGAGAGCTAATCTGGTTAGCAAATTCAGCAACTGACTGATTGATATGGGCCATTTTTTCCATTACCTGCTCAATGGCTTTTTCCCCGGCCTGGGCACTTTCATCCATCTCCCGGGCCGCAGACAAAACGCCATGGGCATTGGCCGCAATTTGCTGGGCCAGTTTGGACATTTCACTGATAATATTGGCTGTATCCTCCACGCTCTTGGCCTGACTTTCTGTCCCCTGGGCCACCTGATTGATGGTAGAGGCAATCTGCTCGGTAGTACGACTGGATTCTTCCGCCGCTGAAGATAATTGCTGGGCTGAGCCCGCCAGCTGGTGGGCAGTTTCATTCACTTCCTGGAAGGCCTGGCTCAGGCGCAACAGCATGCTGTTGAAATTATCCGCCAGATCCCCCAGTTCATCCTTGGTGGTAACAGGGACCCGCACTGTCAAATCCCCCTGCTCCGCCCGGGACATAGCCTGCTGTATGGCCTGCACCGGTCGGCTGAAATGACGGGCGACATACCAGGCCAGGACATTGGCCATCAGCTGGCCAAACAGGAGGGCCCAAATGAAATTCCAGATTAAACCATTCAATTTGGCATCATAGTCCCGGTGGTCACTGCCGATAAAAAACATACCGATAGTGCGACCATTTTCATCTTGCAAAGGAAAGTAGGCTGTCTGCAGTTTTTTGCCCAGTACGTCAGCTTCCCCTTGAAATTCCTTGCCAGCCAGCACCTGTCGGGCTATCTCCGGTGCGGCCTGGGTGGAAATTATGCGCCGACCGAACTCATCCCGGATTGTAGTGGCAACTCTGGTATCCCCCAGGAAGAAGGTAACCAGGCACTCGGTTTTATCCCGCAAATCATCAACTAGCCGGTCATTGTAGGAGATCTGAATATTCCCCTTGTACAGGAGGCCATTTTCCACCCGCCAGGGCCCTGGATATAACACATCCAGGTAAGCCAGTGCCATCCTGCCATTATGTCGCAATCGCTCCTGAACAACAGCTGCCAGCTCCTGTTTTTCCTGATAAACCGCATAGATACCCATGGAAACCGCTGTGATGAAAACGGCAAACATCAAGACAACAGCCAGTTTCCAGCGAAAATTCAAGCGCAAACGCCAGAGCTTCATCTCCCACACTTCCCTTCGCTTGTTCAGGTTTTAACAGTTGACACATTCGACATTTATCCCTGAAATCCTGCTTTTTGTTGACAGAAAAAAACAACAGCCCACTACCTCTCACTGTAGTGGGCTGCCTTTCTCTTAGGGCTCTACGATGGTCTTCAGTTTCTGCTTGCCATCCACAAACTCGATGATAAAGGCACTCTTGATGGGATTGTGCTTATCATCAAAGGTGATAGTACCGGAAATGCCCTTGAAATCCTTGGTGGCTTCCAGAGCATCGCGAATAGCTTTGGGATCAGCGCTGCCAGCCCGCTTGATAGCATCTGCTACCAGGTAAGCGGCGTCATAGGCCATCGCACCGATGGCATCAGGCAACTCGCCATACTTCTTCTGATAGGCTTCTACATACTTTTTAGACAATTCGTTCTGGCTTTCGATAGAATAGTGGTTAGTGAAGAAAGTATTGTTCAGCGCCTTGGCCCCAGCTACTTCAACCAGAGTCGGGGAATCCCAGGCATCCCCACCGACGATGGGCAGGTTCAGGCCCAGTTCCCGGGCTTGTTTGATGAAGAGAGCGGATTCGTTATAGTAACCAGGGAGATAGATAATATCAGGATTCATTTGCTTGATTTTGGTCAGGATAGCCCGGAAGTCAGTATCCTTGGCCAGATAGGCTTCTTTGCCCAGAATCTTACCGCCTTTTTCGATAAAGTTCTTCTCAAATTCAGCAGCCAGATCCTTACTGTAGTCGGTACTGTTATCCACCACAATTACCGCAGTCTTGGCCTTCAGAGTGTCAATGGCAAAAGCAGCACCAACTTTACCCTGGAAGGGGTTAATCATACAGGTCCGGAAAACATAGGGATGGGTCTTGCCATCTTTGTCCACTGTTACGCCAGAAGCGGTAGCACTGGAAGGTACCAGGGGAATGCCAAACTGATCACAGATCGGCGCAGCAGCAATCGCATTGGAGCTGGCTGCCGGCCCGATAATGGCCACCACTTTGTCCTGAGTGATAAGCTTGGTGGTAACATTGGCGGATTCGGAAGGTTCACTCTTGTTATCCCCTTCCACCAGGCGAATCTTTTTGCCCAGTACGCCGCCGGCAGCATTGATTTCTTCAATAGCCAGCCGGATGTTTTTAACTGAACCCTGACCGTAGGAGGCAGCATTACCGGTCATCTCAAAGTTGGTACCGATTAAAATCTCGCCGCCACCGGCCTGGTTATCTCCACTCTGCTTTTGCTCCCCTTCCTTGCCAGCCTGGGTGCCGCAACCGGACAGCCCGCTAGCCAGCAAAGCTCCCGCTAACACCAGACTCCACAACTTTTTTCCCTTCATACCCTGAAAATACCTCCTTTGTCTTGTAACAATTGTTTTGTTAGAGCATCTTTTATACAACACTATATTCTACATGTCTTCTAATTTCCCTGCTAAATAGACAGAAAAAACAAAAAAATTCTGAAGGCCGATTCATTTGCCTTCAGAATTATCAGCAGGCTTCTTTTCAACAACTACAAAAAAACTTCTGACGCTGGTAAAGGTTGATCAATTTGTCCAGCTTACAGCTCTGGTGGTAAACCAGGGGGTGCTGGGTGCTACCCCATTCCAGCCAGAGCTCCTCCAGTTTACTTCGCTCCCGATCAATCATTTCCAGCAACAGCTCTAAGAATTGTTTTCTCATACCGCTCGCCTCCTTCTAATTCAATTATAGCAGGAAGGCACAACAACAACTGTCGATTTGTGTCAGCAATGGAAAGTTCTAATATTCCGAATCATCGTAATAATAGCGGGAAAATCTGCGTTGCTGACGTCTCTTTTTTCTGGCCAGGGCCAGCAAATAACCTCCGACCAGCACCATCCCTCCTGAACCAAAAAACCACCACTTATATTCACTCCAGACCTGGCCCGTGCTGGTAACAAAACTGGCCCATTTCTTTTTGGCTACTCCTGATTCCGCCACCACTTCCGCCCTGGCCTGCGGTTTATCCCCCAGGAGCAGCACCATTTCCCCCAGCTTCTGGCCTTTTTCTACCGGTGCCTGCACATTATCCAGCAGGTGGGCTGCTCGGCTCCAGCTGGGTAAAGGCTGGTCTTTGGGAACCGTCACATAAAGGTCCTCTTTCAGTACGGCAACCGCTTTCTTCGCTCCTTCACTAACTGGCACTTCTCCCACTTTTTCACCGGCTTTAGCTGCCAGTACAGTTTTGAAATTGTTAAAACCATAATCCAGAAGTGTGGTACAATCGGTCCAGATATTTCTGCCTTCACTGCCCAGGACAACTGCGATAAATTCCTCCCCATCCCTTTGGGCAGAGGCGACCAGGCACTGACGAGCGGCTACAGTATATCCGGTTTTAATGCCATTAGCTCCTGGATAGCGCCAGAGCAGTTTATTGTGATTAATTAACTGCGTCAAAGCCGCCGGATCCTGTCTTTTAATATTAAAAGTCTTGCTGGCCACAATTTCTCGAAAATGGGGATTCTGCATGGCAGCATAGGCGATTAATGCCAGGTCCTTAGGGGTAGTATAATGATCCGGATTGGGCAAACCATTGGGATTGGCAAAATGGGAATTGACAGCCCCTGCCTGACGGGCCCGTTCATTCATCATTTGGGCAAAATTCTCTATCGAGCCACCAATATGTTCAGCCACCGCCGCTGCAGCATCATTGGCGGAATTCAGCATTACAGCATAGAGCAGATCCCGTAAACTAATCTGCTCTCCTTCCTGCAGCCAGATGGCACTGCCTTCCTGTTGCATCGCCCTGCGGCTGACTGTAACAATATCATCTAGATTGCCCTTTTCCAGGGCCAACAGAGTAGTCAGGATTTTGGTGGTACTGGCTGGATAGAGCTTCTGATCCGGGTTTTTACTCCAGATTATTTCTCCCGTTCTGCCATTAATCAGCACCGCGCCTTTACCGACAATCAAAGGTTCCCTGGCAGCCCAGGCTTTGGCGGGCAAAACTGCCTGTCCCACCAGTACAGTTAGAATAAGCCAGACAAACCATTTTCTCAGCAATGATTTCACTCCCCTGCACTCACATCATCCCCTGTAAGTATACCAAAAAAAATAGCCCTTGTTAACCAAGGGCCAGGAGAAAAGTTAGAGGTTGTGTTGGGAGGTTGTGAAGTTGTTCGTATATATTATACCACTTTTTCAGAGCCTGTCTGTCAAATTGTTTACATCAAGGTATATCCTCCAGTACAACCTCGCTCTCTACCCCCAGCGTTACTTTTTCTCGCCAGAAACCCATAAAAACTGGCCTGTATTCCCCTTCCAGGCGACAGCTCAGCCGGGGCGGGCCTTCCGGTTCTATTTCCAACCTGGTCAGCTTAACATCAGTAAAAACCCAGCCCTCGCGCTCGGCATTGGCAGTCAAAAGCCGCTGAAAATTTTCTTCTGCCTGAACAGGGTCTACCTTTATGGTTCCTTCTTCCTGGATTACATTCATTATTATGGAAGTGGTCAATGCTCCTTCACCTGCTTTATCAGCGATATGCTGGAGCTGGTTACTGGCAATATATAACATAGAAATATCCGTAACCCAGCCCAGTAACAGCAGTAAAACTGGCAGCAACAGCACCAGCCAGCCTGTATTGGTCCCTTTTTCCTCAACGAAAAACATGTTCACTGATTCCCACCGTTTCCGCCTTGAGCGGGATAGTTATTTCCAGTACATCCTCGATAGCAAACAAGCGCAAGGGATAATCATAGTGCAGGCGCAGAAAAATCTCCTCCTGAAACTGAACCGGCTGCCAGCTGGCTTCTATTCTCACCTGGTCGGGATCGATCCCTCTCAAGTTGAGCTGTTGTCTGACCTTTTCCTCAATCTCCTCTGTCATTCCCCCTTCTACCGCCATTGCTCTGATGCCATAATCCACAACCGAAACCAGGGAATTGTCCACCCCCATGAGGATTCCGCCTTCAAGGATGGCAAACAATAAAAACAGCAGTACTGGCAAGACCAGGACTAGCTCCACATAAGCACTACCCCTCTGCCCTAACGGGGACGGGTGGCGGCAAATTTGTCGATGATGGCCTGAAATTGCTGCACAATTTCCTGGCCAAAAGCGGATAGCACTCCTATCCCAAAAATCACCACCAGGGCCAGATATAAAGCATTTTGCACGAAATCCCCGCGTTCGCAAAGCAGTTTTTGCCACTTCCTGTTCACTCCCTACGCCTCCTTTATCTCAGTTAAGCTGTCGTATTCGTAAAATCAGTTGTACTGTCGGCACTCCAATTAAGATAAACAAATTAGCAAAGAGGATAGCTCCCAGCAAGGCCAGGTACACCGGTTTTTTCTTCAGCTCTCCCCGCAGTTGTTGCCAGCGTATTTTGCGCTGATAACCGGATAACTGGCCAACAGCTGCCCTTATATCTATTCCTCCGCGCATTTCCTGCAGCAACAGGGAAACCAGTACCTGTGCCGGGGCGGTATTTACCCTGGTACCAAATCTGGTTAAGGCCGTTTCCAGCCCTTCCAAATCAGCCTCCTGTTCCAGCTGTTGCAGGTAAGGTAAGAGGGCAGGGCCAGCAAAGCGCTTCCAGTAGGATAAAGTCTGGGCACAGCTAAACCCCGCTCCCAGCAAAACCCTGACCCCATCAATTAAATTGGGCATTTCCCGTTGTAGTTGTTGCCGCTGGCGCAAATAAACACGGCGCTTTTTTATAAGAGGCCAGTGAATGAGCAATATCCCCATCCCCGTCCAGTAAATCAGTATGGAAACTTTATGTTTAAATATGGCCAGTAAGATACCGGTAAAAACCACTAACAACCCCAGTCCGGCAGTTCTTTTTATTTCCCGCAGCAAGGCAGGTTGCAGTTCTCCGCCCAGCCAGTTTAATCTCTGCTTATACCAGTACAGCAAATATTTTTCCATCAATCTGGTAGTCAAATCCTTTTCCTCTGAGGGCAGAAACCCTATGCGCTGGATCAACTCCAGGCGTTTTTGCTCCCTGGAGTTATAGCTTGTCAGGATTTTTTTTAATATGGTTTTAACCAGCCAGCCGCTGGCCAAAGCCAGCAAAGCAATTAGCAGCTTTATCACCGTGCCATATCCTCCCATTCCTGCGGGGAAACCACCCTGTCTACCAGATAAGCCGCCAGCGCAGTTATAAAAAGCACCAGGGAAAGAGCTCCCTTACCCAGGGCAGTATCCATTAATAAATAGATGAATTCAGGCTGCAATAGATAAAAGGTCAACAAAAAGCCAGGTACCAGTAAGATTAAAAGCCAGGCCTGGGCGATATAACCTTTTAGTTCCGCCATACCCTCTTCCCTTAAAAGCTGTCGTTCCTGTAAGGACTCTGGCACCTGTAACATGATGTCTTTGATGTTTCCCCCTGTCTGTTCTGCCAGGCTAATAATGCGGCAGAAGAAACGAACATCATCATGGGGAATGCGTTCCTCCAATCGGGCCATAGCTTCATTTGTGGACAAGCCGGCCAGTTCCCAGTCAGCCAGCAATTCCTGCAAGACTGACTTCAGCGGTTCAGGAGCTGTTTGGGCAGTCTGCACAAAAGCATGATAGACATTATTACAGACCCCATATAAAGAAGCCAGCTGGTAAAGGCAAGCTACCATCTGTTCTACCAGCCGTTGTTGCTGGCGAATCAACTGTTTACGATAAAAGAAATAGGGCAATGCTCCACCACAAAAAATCAGAAGAATAATAATGAAATTGCTTCCACTCAAAAAACCAACGCCAGCTCCCAGCAGTACCCCACCCAGCACCAGAACTACCTGTTTGGGAAGCTTCCTGTAAAGGGTGGCAATTAACTCAAGTTCATTTTCACGAAAAGCCCACCAGACCAGCAAACAAGCCGAAACGGCCAAAAACAGCTCAGCTGCTAGCAGCATAAAATCTGTCCTCCTCGAAGTAAAAGACATCCTCCAGCCAGGGTTCCCCCTGCTGGTAGCCCCTGACAGCAGTTATTGCCAGCATCACCCTTTTACCATTACTCAATCTCTTCATGGTAACGATATAATCAAGGGTTTGACAGACCAAACGCATCACCAGTTCTGGATTCAAATCCATACTGTTACGCAATATCATCAATACCAGCCGCTGAATTGCCTGCAAGGCATTATTGGCATGCAAAGTGCCCATACTGCCTTCATGGCCGGTATTCATCGCTTCCAGCAGTTCCAGGGCCTCTTTGCCTCGCACTTCCCCGACAATCAAGCGGTCAGGCCGCATGCGCAATGCATTGAGTAAGAGATCATAAAGAGTAATCGGGAACTCCTTGCTTTTTCTGGCTTCCAGGCTGACTACATGGGGATGAAGCTGCTTCAGCTTCAGCTCATCCACGTCTTCAATGGTAACCAGCCGTTCATGGGATGGAATATAGGCACAGATGGAACGCAGAGTGCTGGTCTTGCCCGAGCTGGTACCGCCGACCAACAGGATATTGGCCCGGTTATTCACTGCTTCTCGTAGAAAATCCAGCATTTCCCGACTGCAAGTCCCCAGCTCCAGCAAATTCTCCGGGGTATAAAAGCGCACCGGAAACTTTCTGATGGTAACACAGGTTCCGTGCACAGCAATGGGGCTCAAAACCGCATTTAAGCGACTGCCATCAGCCAAACGGGCATCTACATAGGGATTGGCCAGGTCCAGGCTTCTTCCCACCGGAGCCAGAATTTTACGCACTACATTGATTAGCTGTTCTTCTGAAGCAAACTGCCGACTGGTTTTCTGAATCTGACCATTTATTTCAATATAGATTTCCTGATAGTTATTAACCATGATTTCATTGATATCAGGATTGGCCAGCAAGTCATCCAGCGGTCCATAACCGCAAATTTCCTGGATACAATACTGTTTGATTTTTTCCAGATCGGGGAGTAAATAGCCTGTCTCTCCAGTCAAATAGTCCTGGATGATCTGGGCAACAGCCTGTTTTTTCTCCCGGTCAGTCAGTGAAAGTCCTACCAGCTGGCTGTGATTTTTTAGCAAATAATCCTTTACCTCATTCAGTAAACGGTTATATCCCGTTAATTCTCCTTCGGTATCAGCTTTTTCCAGCCTGGCCTTGGCCAGCTCGGTAAGGAGATCAACGATGGCCATAATCTACCACCTCTTCCTGCTGGCTGAGGCTGATAGGCTGGAAAGAGAGTCCTGAGATTTTCCTCCCAGCTCGCCTCCTTTTCCTTCAGTTTAAACCAGGGATGCTCACCGGCCAGCAAGTGCTCAAATATTTCACTGCCCAGGTCAGGAAAGAGCTTGCCCCAGCGACCGGGCAATATTTCCATCATGGTTGAAAGTGCCGGTTTAACAGCGGCATTGATTCCGTTAGGCCAGTAGTAGATTTTCCCACTATCCATATTCAACCTCTGCCATAATTGCAAGTAGCGTTTGATGGCCAGCAACTGACAATAGTCCTGATTCACCGGAATAATAACTTCACTGGCTTCCTGTAATGCGATATATGTACTTACCAGTTTTAAGTCACTGGCAGTGTCAATTATGATGACATCAAAACAGCTTTTCATTCTGTTGATAAAAGAGCGAAACTGTTCCGGTTCAAACTGGCTGTAACTTTCAGGTCGGCAATAGATCGTCCCGCTGTAGATAATAAGGTTAGGCCAGAGGGGATGGGGCTGCCCCAGAGCCTGAATCCGGCTTTCTTCTCCCGAGCGAATAGCTTTGTGCAAGGGAAACTGTTTGTTTTCCACCCCCAGCCAGTAGGGAGCACACAGATTATTTAAATCCCCATCCAGAAACCCCACATTCAGTCCTTTTTGCGCCAGTGCCAATGCTACCCCGCTGGCCAGAAAGGTTTTCCCTGTACCGGGTTTGGGATTCCAGAAAACCAGAATTTTTTGCTTGTAGACCAGTTTTGGTGCTGGCATCATTTCAGTAACTTTTGGGGCTTCTTCCCCGGGTTCTTCCACCAGTTGCTCCAGCAGTTGCTCCGCCGAGACGGTATCCTGCCAGCTCCTGGGATTAGCAATCAAATCCAGTAAATCCTTCTTTTTAAAGACACCAGGCAGAATATCGTAAATGCCCATTTTTAGCAGGTCATCAGAAGTAACAGGGTTATTTTCATCGGTAATGATATAGATCAGGCGCAGATCCGGATATTCCAGCCGGATCCTCTTACTGGTACGCAGATGAGGATCCAGCTCATCTGCTATAATCACCAGATCTGGCCCGGTTAGCTTGATTTGCTCCAGCACATCTTCAGCAAATAAGGCCAACCCAACCAGTTCCCAGTCTTTTCTTTCCGTAATCACCGGAGCCAGAATATCATCACCGGTAGCCAGCATGATGCGCAAACTTCATCCCTCCCTCACTCCAGGCGGGTACTGCCAGCCAGCACCAGTTCACCCAGGACCTCATAACGCAAAACCTCAGCTACCCGTTTCTGTTCTATTGCCAAAAGCACTGCACCAGGCATGAGGCGCCCACCCTTATCCAGCACGTCTTTTTGTCTCTGCTCAAAGTCCCGCCCCTGATCATCCAGCACCCCCAGTACGGTAATGCCACTGAGCAACGGCTGACTGTACACCAGCCCACTGTTTTTATCCTGCCAGCGCACAAAAATATCCACCTTATCCCCTTTATGTAATCTCCCGCCCAGAGAATTGGTGAGAGTGGCCTTGATCGCAACCACCCTTTGATCCGGTCCGACCTGAAGCTCGCCCTGCCCTGACTTGACGGCGGTTTCACTGATCTGCTGACCGGCCAGAAGAGGGTAAGCAGCTCTCTTTCCTACCAGTGCGCCAGGATTGCGGATCACACCGGGGATGACCCCTTTTCGGGGTATTTCTTCCACTTTCACCGAATCAGCACTAAAGAGCTCACCGGATTTTATATTCCTGGTAGCTACCACGGCAGTTTCCGGCTGAATCATACTATTAACGTATTTTTGCAATAACAAAAAGCTCACAAGAGCAAATAATATAGCCAGCACCAAACTCAGATTCTTTTTTAGAAAACTTTTCTCCACCACCATGTCACCTGTTTCCTTCCCACATTTTCAAATATGGATAGGGGTTGGTAGCCTGTCCATCAATATAAATGCCAAAGTGAAGATGGGGCGGAAACCGCCCGGTCGTTCCCACCGGTCCATAACCGGAGTTGCCTGCATACCCCAGAATTTCTCCTTTGCTTACCCTTTTCCCCGGATAAATCCCTGCAGCATAGGAAGAAAGATGGGCATAGTAATAATAGATTCCATCTTCTCCGCGTAAGCCGATACGCCAGCCACCATAAGTATTCCAGCCCAGCTTTTCGATTAGACCATCGGTAACGGCAATTAATGGAGTGCCCCAGAGAGCAAAAATATCAGTGCCCTCATGCTGTCGCTCACCACCAAAACTGCGAGGTGCCCCCCAGGAATCGCTGTAGTTATAGCTACCCAGCACAGGAAAAACATATTTGCCCAGTAGCTGCCCCTTACCCACCTCCTCCCACTGTATCTGTTCCCTGACAGTAGGAAATTCCAGTTTCACTGTTACCCCATTGGCCTCAAGCAGTATCCAGAAAATACAGATATAAACCCCTAAAAACATAAGCAACCCCAGGATCAGAACCAGCAAGAAAGAGCCCAGCCAGCGTTGCTGGCTACCGAGAACAGTAAATTTCATGTTCATATTCACTGGCCACCACATTAATTCCATACTTTTGCATACCATCAGTCATAGCTACCCGCACCAGGGCCTCCCCCCGCCCTGCTTGCTGGATGAATTCCCGCTCAAAATCGGTCAGGCAAAACTGTTGACTGACCTGGTCAAGGGCAGCTTCATGCTGGCGCAGGAGAATTTGCACGGCAGAATTAAGGGCAACCGCTCTGCCCTCCTCGCTAAGCAAAAACTCATCCACATTCTGACTGATGGTAAGTAAACCGGCATTATACTTGCGGCATTGCCTGGCAAAGCGGGCCATAATGCTGGCGGTATCCCGATATTTCAAAAGTAAATGGGCCTCATCCAGTACCAGCCTGATCTTTCTCTGGTCCCGCTGGCGTTTCATTTTACCCCAGCAATAGCCAGCGATTACATAAGCAGCCACTGCCTTCACTTCCTCCTGATCCAGACCCTTCAGGACAAAACAGACCAGAGGGTTTTTGAGATTAAGGTCAGTATGGCAGTTAAAGAGATTTACAGCTCCATAAACCCAGCGATAGAGTCCCTGACACAGGATGCGGGCTTCCGGATCTTCCATTTCAGCCAGCTGCTGATAAACATCAGTCAACAGGGGTTGGCGTCTTTTCTTGCCAACGATAACTATCTCTTCTTGTCCAATAGCTGCCCCCCGGTTCAGGGGCATAGTGCTGCGGGCCTGATAGGCTCTGATGAGGGCTTGCTCCAGTAATCCTCTTTGAACCGGACCAAGTTCCCCCAGCATTAAGCTGAACAGGCCCAGCAACCACTCAATCTTTTCGGCCAGCCCATTGCCTTCACTATCTCCCCAGAGCTCCAGGGGATTGATCCCCGCTCCCTGTTGCAGATCCAGTCTGACCAGTTCTCCCCCCAGTTCAGAGATCAAGGTGCCGTATTCATCTTCCGGGTCGATAACAATCAGGTCATTGCCATACCAGAAATGTTCCCGGGTGATCAGGGTTTTGGTCAAATAAGTTTTGCCGGCACCGCTCATGGCCATAATGGTTATATTGGCATTGGTCAGGGCAAAAGTGTCTATGGCCACCAGCTTACCGGTTTTGGCTTCAATGCCCAGCACCACTCCGGTATAACCGGTACCTACGGGAACATGCAGGGGATTGATGGCTGCCAGTGCCTCTGATGTGAAAGTATGCTGATATTGCAATAGATCCAGGCCAAGGGGCAGGACGGATAGCCAGGCTTCCGGTGCCTGCCAGATAGCCCGCCGGCTGATGATACCGGCACTGCCCAGTTCGGCTTCCACATCCCGCAGGCTGCTTTTTACTTCTTCTTCCGTCTCCCCCTGAACAGCCACATACCAGGAGAGCTGATACATCTTCTGTTCCCCGCGCACCAGACTATGACGCAACTCCTCAGCATCCTGGAAAACCACGGCCTCTTCTGGATCCAGTAAATAGTTCTTGCGGCGGGCATTTTCCAGGGTTGAACCCGCATTCACCTGCTGACGGGCCAGTTTTTTCATGGTGGTCAACCGATCCAGCGGGACAAGGTGCAGACTGTGCCAGCAAGGTCCAGACCAGCGGAAAAGCCGTTGTAACCAGCCGATGGGCACTTCGTAAGGAAAAGCTAGGCAATAAAGGTGCGCCTGATAATAACCATTAATCACCATGGTGCCAGCCAGCTGGTTGTGGCGCGCTGCAGCCGAAGGTAACAGCAGGCGCATCGGAAGAGGATCCTGCTGGGTTTCAGGTCTGGATTTCCGGGTTAAGTCAATGGTTTCTTCAGTTTTATCCATGGTTTTTCCTTTTTGCCATCTGCTAAAAATTTTTGCCACTCTATTTCCTGCCTTTCTGCCAGACCCGGATTAAGGCAACGGTAAAGAAAATCAAAAATTTCAATAGTATTCAGCCGTCTTATACCGATTCCTTCTTTCCGGGCCAGTTGCTGAACCAGCCGACAGCGTTCATCCAATTCCTCCCGGGCCTGCTGCAAAGCCCCTTCCCTTACCTGGACCGCATCCCAGCCCAGAATCAGATAGATTTTTTTCTCTGCTACCTGTTTTTGCTGAACAGCCTGATAGAGCCAGCGCGCATAGGCTTTTAGCAATTTGATCCTCGATTCCATGAACTCCCGGGCCAGGAGCTGGTTCAATTTCTCCTCCAGGCTGGAAAGATCCACCGGCACGGGACGAACCAGAATTTGTAACGGAAAGTTCAAGCCGTCCATCAAGCGGGCAAAAGCCAGATCAAATTGATGGCACTTTTCCCAATCATAAAGACCCAGGCTGGGAGGTTGAACTTCCAGAATAGCCCGATATCTATCCCTGGATAAAATTACAAGCTCATCCTCTACCCTGGTTATACCCAGCAATTGTTTAATACTTGCCGGCATATTTTTCCCCTTCCCCCCAAACTGCTGGACGCATTTTATCAATCAGAAATAGCAAGGCTATTTTATATAGCGGCCAGCCCCGGGGCTTCCAGAAAACCAGTACCCCGCAGACAAGCATAATCAGAAAAATACTCAATACAAGAACCAGAATGTTTTTGACCAGATAGGTCAGGGCGAAAATCAGCAAAATCCCGGCAAAACTCAGGATAACATCAAACCAGGAAATATAGTGGGTACCGTTGGACCAGACTTTGTCCGGATGATTCATGTTGCGCGGAATTTTATAGGTGTAATGCCTGTTCATGCTCAACCTCATCCTTATCCTTGATAGTGCTGGCTACCAGCTTGCGCAGCCAGAAGGGTGTTGCTGCCAGGAAGAGAAACAGGGTTATCCCCAGCAGTGTCTGGGAAATAGCCTGAGGCGAGCGAAATATAACTGTACCAAAGGCCGTTAAAATTAACAGCTGCAGAGGCTGACTGAAAACCCAGGTTAACAGTTCTTTTAACCAATTCCAGAAAAAGTGCTGGGTTTGCGGCCAAATCCAGAGCAAAGCCGCTACCGGTGCCAGCAAAGTGAGCAAATTGATCATGGCCAGGCGCAAAATAATCACAACTGCAGCGAATGTACTGCCAATAGCATAAAGAACCAGCAAAACCAGGTTGATGTTAACCCCTTCCTGTACCTTCAGCCCGGGCAGGAGCTGCTGCAGGGCCCCACCGACAGCATTCAGATTAAATAATCCCTGACACAGGGCACCATTTAGCCGTAAAACCATTTCCACCAGAGCCACAATACCATTGGCCAGCAGCAGGCCAAATAAAAGGCGCGGAATCAATTCTTTCAAAGACCTTTTCGCTGCCATAACCTGTAATCCCGCCTGCCAGAGCAGGGCCGCCCCGTAAAGAGTTAGGACAAATACAGCCAGTAAATTGACGATTAGCAAATAGCTTGTCCACCATTGCTGTAACCAGCCATTGTCCGAGAAGACATACTGCTGATAGCTTAAATAGCTCTGGATAAAAGCTACGATCTGATGGTTAGCTTCGAGCAGGATAGCTGAAAGGATGTAGGAGGTAAGCAAGGTAGCTTCTTGCGGTGTGAGGCCCTGATCTGATGAGATTTTGCTGATGATTTGGTCGATCACTGCACCGGCCACTGCCTCCCCGACAACAGGGGCAGCTGCGCTAATAACTTTTGCTAACCCACCGGCTGCAGGATTTGCCTGCGATTTACTGGCTATGCTCAAGAGTATAAAGATGAAACAGAGACCAGTAAACAACAATTTCCATTTTCGCCTCATCTGGCCCATGCCGGTCACCTATTTCACAGCATTATATACAATTCCGACCATGACCCGGCTGGACACAACCAGCAATAACCCCAGCATTACGACAATCACGCTGGTCTTGCATTTTCGCAAATTCTCCGGACTCCAGCCACCCATTGTCAGTTTGATTCCGGTTACCCCCAGTCCCAGAATGGCTCCGAAAGCCCCGAGATACATCAGGATATCGGATAGACTGCTGACTTTTTCCCAGATATCCTGGATTTCCCCTGTCAGCATTTCAGCTTTTTTACTTTTAGCTGCCCAGGCGATACCATTTAGCGACAAAAGCTGCAGGAATGCGACATATTTCACTATTTCCCGCCAGAAAAAAGAGCGCCTTTTCGACATATTTAACCATCCTTTGTTGAAATTTCTTTTTACTCCTCTTTTTGCCTGCCAGGCAATAACTATAATAACATGTCAGAATCTTTTTTACAATACTCTGGTTTGTTCAATTTTCAAACAAAAATACCGGGGTTTACCCGGTATGCTAGCCAAACAACTCCTGTAATGCCTGTTTTTTGCGCACAATCACCTCATCAATGCGTTCTAGATAAGCAATGGGGTCTTTCGGATTATAGGTATTGACTAAAGTGTAATCAGGTCTTACCCACTTTGAACCTGCCCCTGCGCCCAGACCCAGGATTGTTTGTCTTTCCTCAATCATCTGGATGTTATAAAGACAGGCTTTACCCGGCACTGCAAAACCCACATTTTCCAGGGCACCTACCATGTGTTTTTGCCGGTAGAGATAATAGGGTTCTAACCCCTCTTCTTCAGCATAGCGGTAAACCCGGGCCAGCAACGCTTCCGCCTCTTCGGCCGAAGCCAGTTCCAGGCTCTGCCCCTGCCGTTTTGCCTCTGCCAGCAAGCTGGCTCTTTTTAAGGCCAGGGTATGGACTGTCAGATTTTCAGGGGCCAGCTCCCTGATGCTGGCCAGGGTAGCTTCCAGCTCCTCCCGCCCCTCGCCCGGTAGGCCGATAATCAGATCCATGTTCAAAACCGGAAAGCCCATTTGCCGGGCCAGCCGGACACATTCCACCACCTGTTCAGGAGTATGGGCCCGGCCGATTTTCTGCAGGGTTGCCTCATTCATGGTCTGCGGATTGATACTGATGCGGTTAACCCCGGCTGCCCGCAACAACTGCAATTTTTCTCTATTGATAGTATCAGGCCGACCTGCTTCCACAGTGAATTCCTCTGTCCCCGGTTGCAAAAGAGCTTGCTCGATGCCGGTCATCAACTGCCTGAGCTCCCGGGCATCCAGCGAAGTGGGCGTACCCCCGCCGACATAAATGGATTCCACCGTAAGCCCCAGCTCTCTGACCTGTTCTCCTAGTGCCGCCATCTCTTTCAATAAGGCCGCTAATACTGGTTCCGTCCACTTCTGCCAGCGCGCCAGGGGATAAGAAGGAAAGGAGCAATAAAGGCATTTGGTAGGACAAAAAGGAATACCTATGTAAATCCCGATCCGCTTCTGTTCCCGCTCCTGTCTTGCCAGCAGGGGACGCTGGCTCAGTGCAACTTGCAACAACAGCCCTGCCTTTTCTGCTGTCAGGCCATAACCGGTTTGCAACAAATCCCGAATTTCCCCGGGTTGATAACCGGCCGCCAGCATCCGATGTACGATTTTGGTGGGCCTGATTCCAGTCAGTACCCCCCAGGGCAGCTTGCCCGCTTCAGCGAAAGGCAACAGGGCCTCAAGGAGGGCCAGACGGCAAATCCGCCGCAGGCCGTTATAATCTTCTTCTGCCCGGTGCAGCTCGCGCTCCAGCCAGACCAGTTCTGATTGTCCCTCCTGGCAGATTTCCGTTTGTACCCTTATCTGTTGCCCTTCCCGCTCAAAGCTGAGATAGAGACACAGATCTGCCCCGGCAGGCCCAGGCAATAGTTCCACTTCACCATAAATTGCTCTTAACAGATCTAGCACTACTTCTGCGTTGATGGGTTCCTGTCCTTGCCAGTAAATTTTCATCGACTTTGTTCCTCCTTGAATAAAGGCCGTAAAACAGCCAGAGCAGTTTCAGCCATTAAGCGGTAACCCTCCCGTCCGGGATGAACCCCATCGGGCAAGAGAGCGATACCGCCCTGTCTTTGAAAGGCAGCAAAGAAGTCAATCAGGATAATACCTTCCTCCGTGCAAAAATCCCGCTGCCAGGCCAGCAATTCCTGCAAGCGGGCACTGATTTCTGCCTCTTCTACCGGTAAGGGCAAACCTACCAGGGGGATAATATTATGCCGGCGCAAACCATCAATTATCTGCATAAAGGCCTGACAGCTTCTCTGGAAACGGTAGTGCAGCTGGTAAACATCATTGGTTCCTCCCAGTACCAGACAATGACTGGGCTGATATCCCAGCACATCCTTTTCCAGACGTGTGGCCATATCAGTAAGCGTATCTCCACAAATCCCTCTGTTTTCAATCTGTATCCCCAGTTCCTCCGCCACCCGGGCCACCCAGGACTCCCGGGGGCTATAGGGAAAGCCATAGGTCAGGGAATCGCCCAGTGCTACCCACATCCTTAAATCACCTCATGTTTTATCATACCATCCTGCATAGAAAAAAACCACGGGTAAAAACTATTGTAGAGCAATCCAGGAAAGGAGTGGGTTTATGACAGATACCAGAATCAGCTACCACGACTCGGTAGAGGAAATGGTACAAAAAATCCGTGAAGACAACCTCACCACTGTTTTCGACCGCTATCAGGCCATGGAAAAAATCCGCTGCAAATTCTGTCTGCAAGGCCTGAGCTGCACCCTCTGCACTCAGGGACCCTGCCGTATTAGTGAGCAAGCCGGGATTACCCGGGGGGTCTGTGGTATCGATGGTGATGGTATGGCCATGCGCAATATGCTTCTGCGCAATATCATGGGTGCCGCTACCTACGGACACCATGCCTACTGGGCTTTCAAAACCCTGAAAGCCACAGCTGAAGGCAAGACCCCCTTTACCATCACCGACCAGAACAAACTGCGCTGGTTCTGTGAAACTGTTGGCATCAATACCAACCAGGACATAAACGCCATGGCTGCCCAGCTGGCTGATTTCCTCCTGGCTGAACAGCACAAAGACCATGATAGCCCCAGTATCATGGTAGAAAAATTCGCACCCAGCAAACGCAAAGAGGTCTGGAAAAAAATGGCCATCTATCCCGCTGGTGTAGTTTACGAAATTCAGGATGCCGTAGCCAGCTGTTTAACCAATGTCGACGGGGATTATGTTTCTCTGGCCAAAAAAGCCCTGCGGCTGGGAATAGCCACCATCTACACCGCTCAGATCGGTCTGGAAATGGTCCAGGATATCCTGTATGGCACTCCTATGCCCCATGAAGTCAATGTGGACCTGGGCATTATGGATGGCGACTATGTCAATATCGTTTTCAATGGCCATCAGCCCTGGATCGGTGCCGCTACCCTGCAGCTGGCCCGCAGTGCCGATATCCAGAACAAGGCCAAAGCCGCCGGCGCCAGGGGTTTACGGATTGTCGGTTCTATCGAAACCGGCCAGGAATTAATTCAGCGTTTCCCGGTCGATGATGTCTTTGTGGGCTTGATGGGCAACTGGCTGGCCATTGAACCATTACTGGCCACCGGTACTGTTGATGCCTTCGTCATGGAAGAAAACTGTTCACCTCCGCACCTGGGTGAATATGCAGAAAAATATCAGTTCACTCTGATCAGTGTCAATACCATCGTGCGTTTGCCCGGTCTCCACCATGCCCTGGATTATAAACCCATCGAAGCGACCAATATCGCCAACCGCGTCATCGATCTGGCCATCGAAAACTTCAAGGCTCGAAAAAACAGGGGGATTACTGCCAGGGTACCGCTAAAAACTCAGAAAGCCATTGCCGGTTTCTCCACTGAGGCCGTGCTGCAGGCCCTGGGCAACTCCCTGGATCCCCTGGTGGATGTAATCAAGGCCAACAAACTCAAAGGTGTTGTCGCTCTGGTCAACTGTACCACCTTGCGCAATGGACCCCATGATACCACTACCGTAGGTCTTACTAAAGAACTGATCAAGCGGGACATCCTGGTAGTAGCAGGTGGTTGCGGTGTACACGGTCTGGAAGTAGCAGGCCTCTGCAATCTAGATGCCATCAGCCAGGCAGGTCAGGGGCTGCAGGAAGTATGTAACCTGCTGAAGATTCCTCCGGTTTTACCCTTTGGCACCTGTACCGATACCGGCCGTATCTCCATGCTGGTAACAGCCCTGGCCGAACATCTGCAGGTGGATGTACCGCAACTTCCCATCGCCGTTACCGCACCAGAATGGATGGAGCAAAAGGCCACCATCGACGGCTTCTTTGCCGTAGCCTATGGTACCATCACGCACCTGTCACCCACGCCCTTTATTACCGGCGCACCCCGTTTGGTCCAGCTGCTGACCCAGGATGTGGAACAGCTGACCGGTGGCAAGGTTATACTTGGCGATGACCCGGTTCAGGTAGCCAGTGAGATCGAGCAGCATATCAATAACAAACGACAGGGCTTAGGACTGCCGGTATAACAGGCAACCGCCCCGCGGCCCAGAAGCCGGGGGCGGTTTTATTATTCGGCCAGCATTTTTAGCAGTTCTTCAAGATTATTAACCGGCGGCCAGCAGGCCTGCTTGTGACACACCATGTAAGTCAAAGGCTTGTCCTCGGGTTTAATAGTAATCACCAGTTCCGGCCGAAAACGCCGGGAAAGCTGGTAAATCAAGGTCTTAATTTCCGCTTCTTCCGGTCGCCCACTTATGGTAACTTCCAGGGGAGTTTGTTCTTCCAGCCAGCAAACCTGCAGGAAAAAGGTAGCAGCCATCGGCACCCTGTTAACAGCTGGAGCAAAATCCTTCAGCTGTTTATCCAGCAGATCGCGCCATCTTTCCTGACCGGTTATGGCCCAGAGACGCCAGAAGTTATAAGCCATTACGGAGTTGCCCGCCGGCAGGGCATGATCATACACTTCTTTGGGTCTCAGAAATAACTCTTCACTATCGTGGCCGTAAAAGAAACAGCCGCCACTGGTATTATCCCAGAACAAATCCACTGTTTCCTCAGCCAGCTTTTCCGCCTTTTGCAAGTATTCGGACTTGAGAGTGGTAAGATAAAGTTCCAGTAGCCCCCAGGTCAGAAAGGCATAATCATCAAGATAAGCAGGATACTGCGCCTCTCCTTCCCGGTAGCGGGCTAATAGCCGACCATCTTCCCGGAAAAGATGGCAATAGATAAATTGGACTGCCTTAGCCGCAGCTCCAGTCCATTCCTCTTTTTGCCATACCCTGCCGGCAAAAGCTAAGGCAGCTATCATCAACCCATTCCAGGCCGTCAGGATTTTATCGTCTTTATAAGGAGGGATGCGCTGTAGCCGATGTCGGTACAATCTTTCTTTCTCCTGTTCAAACCCATCGACCCATCCGCTTTTGATTAAATTAGGGATGTTTTTCCCTTCAAAATTGCCTTTAACCGTAATGTCATAGGCCTGACAAAAGGCTTGTCCCCGCCCTTCCCCCAGGATTTTTATGACCTCTCCCGGTTGCCAGACATAGTATTTGCCTTCTTCCCCCTCCGAATCAGCATCCTGAGCGGAATAAAATCCCCCTTCAGGATGGGTCATCTCCCGCAAGATATAAGTAATTATTTCGGTAACAATCCGGGCATAACGGGGATTACTGGTACACTGGTAGGCTTCTGAATAAAGATAAATCAGAAGGGCATTATCATAAAGCATTTTTTCAAAATGGGGTACTAACCAGTAACGGTCTGTGGAATAACGGCTAAACCCATATCCGATATGGTCATAAATTCCCCCTAAATACATGGCTTCCAGGGTCTTTTCTACCATCGCCAGGGCTTTCTCCTCACCCATTAGCCGCCAGTAACGCAACAAAAAACCGGCTATATGCGGAGTGGGAAATTTGGGCGGAGGCCCAAATCCACCATAGTCCGGATCAAAGGAGCGGGAAAAATGCTGGAAGGCTTTTTCAAATGTAGCTGTCTTCAATTCTTCTGTCTCCCCTTCCGGCTGCTCCTGTCGTATAGCCTCTACTATCCTGTCTCCTGTTTCCAGTAACTGTTCCCGTTCTTCCTGCCACAGTTGCGCTACTCGCTGCAGTATATCCACCAGCCCTGGCATGCCATGCCGGCTTTGTTTGGGAAAATAGGTGCCTGCAAAGAATGGTTTTTTCTCCGGGGTCATAATAATAGTTAAGGGCCAACCGCCCTGTCCGGTCATAACCTGACATACAGTCATATAGACCTGGTCAACATCAGGCCTCTCCTCTCTATCCACCTTGATGGAAACAAAGTATCGGTTAAGAATTTCCGCCACTTCCTCGTCCTCGAAGCTTTCCCTTTCCATGACATGACACCAGTGGCAAGTTGAGTACCCAATAGATAGGAAGATTGGCTTGTCCTCTTTTTGGGCCCGCTGGAAAGCTTCCTCACCCCAGGGATACCAGTCAACCGGATTTTGAGCATGTTGTAATAAATATGGTGACTTCTCAGTTGCCAATCTATTTGCCATTTTTTAACCCTCCAATTTCTTCTAGATTGAGCAAAGCATTTTACGAGCTTAGTTTATATAAACAGGAAAATACATATTCCTATAGAGAATATTGCTCAGGAGGTAAAGTTTTGTTACGACACTAATCTCGGCAATGACTTTTAAACAAATTAATAAATATGTATAATAAAACTAGCGGAGGTGTTACGCTATGAATTTGATATCCAAGAAGAGATTTATTTTTCTCCTTCTACTGCTTTTGCTGCCATTTAGCTTTGCTTTTAGCGGGAACCAGCAGTTTACACCTGCCAGAGTAGTTTCCATTGCTGATGGTGATACTATTCATGTTTTATTTAACGGTAAAAATGAACGGGTAAGGATGATCGGGGTCAATACTCCTGAAATCGCCCATCCCGAGCTGGGCATCAAGGAACAACCCTATGGCCAGGCTGCCCAAAAATATACTACCAGTGCCTTAAAAGGCCGTAAAGTTTTCCTGGAATTCGATGTAGAAAAACGGGACAAATATGGTCGCCTCCTGGCCTATGTCTGGCTGGAAAAACCCGCTTCCACCCGGGAATCGGAAGTCCGGAAGAAGATGTTCAATGCTATCCTGCTGCAGAATGGTTATGCCCAGGTCATGACCGTTCCTCCCAATGTGAAATATGCTGACCTGTTTGTCAAATTACAGCGGGAAGCCCGCAACCAAAACAAAGGCCTCTGGGGGATTACGGAAAAGACCGGAACGAGCCGGGTATCTTCCCCCACAGTTAGCAGAAAATCCTATTTGGGTAATTCTAATTCCCGGAAGTTTCATTATCCCAGCTGTAAATGGGCCCAAAAAATCAGTCCCAGCCATCGCGTATGGTTTAACAGCCGGGAACAGGCTATCAAAGCCGGCTATGATCCATGTAAGGTTTGTCGGCCATAATAAAAAAGCATCAGTTCCGACTTGTCCCTGGTTAACTGGCTCTTGCAGCGGTACCCCGTTTTCTAGTTTGCAGGCCAGCACACAGCGGGCACATCCGATACAACGGGACACATCGACAACATATCCCCATTCTTTCCCCGCCCAGACTTGTTCCCAGTCAACTTGCTGATATACTGGTTCAGTAGCTACCGCCTTTAATCCCGCCGGCAGCAGTACTCCTAACAGGGTGTGGCCTGCTGCCATTAAAAACAGACGGCGCGATACAGGCTTCTTCACCTCATGAGTATGCACGATTCCTTTCAGTTTATAGGACGGCGAATTGATGACGAATTCAGGCGCGTTGCCCTTGAAGAAGCCGGACGCAAAATGGCCAGCGGTACCACGATAAAGGACATGAAACAGCGGGTAATCCAGCGGCTGCTTGACCAGGGACAGACTGCTTTTGTGGACAAGCTGGGCAGAAAATGGAGGTTGGACTCTTACGCTGAGATGGTGGCCAGGACTACCACCAGGGAAGCGGCTAGCGCGGCCACGATAAATACCTGCCGGGAAGCGGGGCTTGATTTGGTGAAGATAACAACGCATTATCCAACCTGCGAAAAATGTGCTCCGCTCCAGGGCAAGGTATTTAGCATCTCCGGCCAAGATAAACGCTATCCAAAGCTGACGGATGAATACAGGCCGCCAATTCATCCGAATTGTCGGCATACTTTACAGCCTTATGTAAGAGAATTAGACCCAGATGCGGATAAGGTGCAGAAATACAGCAATACTTCGCTTACCAAAGACCCGCGAAGCGAAGAAGAAAAGCAAGCATACAAAGAAATGCGGGATGCTGTGATAATAGCCACCAACCGACGACGGGCAAGGGAAGTGCTTTACAATGAGCAAGCCCCATTGATAGAAAGGCTAAAAGCTGCTGAAAAGTTAAAAAAGAGCTATGAAAAAGTAGGTGACAAGATAAACAATATCGATAAACATTATTTAAAGGGACTTGATAAATACCTTGAAAACTTGAACATAAAGAACATAGTGAAAATTGATGAGGTAAGTGGTATAATTACTATCAAAGGCAACAAGTTGCCCAAAAAGGCCTTTGAAAATGCGATAATAGATGCTTTACATCCTACGTTAAATAAAGTGGTTCAACGGAGGTTATATGATGAAAAAGGTAATGCAAAAGTTGATATTGATTTAACAGACCATGGGCACCCGAAGGCTCATCCAATTGTCCCTCATGCTCATGATTGGATAGAAGGGAAACGGAGTGAAAAACTTAGAGAATTGACAGAAACAGAAAAGGAAAGTGTCAAAGATATCGGGAGTGATTAAGATGTATGATGTTTATAATAGTTTAGATGAGTTTATTGATGATTTAAAAACCGTACGTGAGATTGAGTTTGAACACAATGACAAGCATTATTCGCTTTTGTATTATGATAAAATCTATATTTGTGAGTATAACAAACCGGAAACTGAGGAAGAGTATGACACTATTGAAGAGTTTTTAAATAACTACAAAATAGACGGAACATCAATTAAAGACTTGGCGACAAGAATCAAAGTGATATTTCACTGACAAACCACCCAACCAATGCGGTTGAGGTGGTATTTTTATAAGCCTTTAACCACCCAAGCTAAAATGCAAGGGTGGTTTTATTATGCCTAAACTACGGCAACGTGCGCCGGTTAAGCACGGAAATTTAAAGGAAGGGAGCTTCAATGAATGATGATCAAATGAACAATCAAAACCAGAATTCTATCTTGGCAAACTGATAATTGTAAATTTTCTATGCACACTTGCCTAAAAAAATCATATATATTTATTAGGGCAAAAGCCCAAAACAACTAGGGAGGTTCGAGAGTGAACAAAGGAATTCTACGGCGTCTTTTCCCGGGTGGGAACACTTGTCAGGGCTTCTATTCTCTCTATCATCACATGATTGAACCCGATGCTACCCGCATTTTCGTTATCAAGGGTGGCCCCGGGGTCGGTAAGTCCACCTTCATGCGCCGTATTGGTGAAGCCATGCTGGAACAGGGGTATGAAGTAGAATTTCACTGCTGTTCTTCCGACAATAATTCCCTGGATGGCGTGGTCATCCCCGCTCTGCGGATCGCCTTGCTGGATGGTACCGCCCCCCATGGGGCGGTAAATATACTCTAAACTTAAAGCAGGCTTATGCCTGCTTTTGTTGCTTTCTGTCACCAGTAGCAACAAAAAAAACCCCGGAGGGCCGGGGGTCTCAGATTATATCGGTTTATTCATCAAACGGTAGCGATATTTGATTATATTGAGTAATATGATTAATCACTTTAACCACCCTGTGTTCATTTTTAATACCTGATGTTGTTGCTATCTGAGTCGTTTCTAATATTACTTCAAGAACATCGCCTTTAGCAAACTTTTTGCCCTTTTCTATTCTATTTAAAAATTCCTTGTCATCCATTATAGCATAAAATTTATTATCCCCGTCTGAAAATCGCCACTTTAGTCCTTTTTCAAAAGCAATTTCTACTATATTTACAAATGTTTTTCTGGTGTTAGTAATCGACTTTTCTTCTGAAACTGGTTCTGGTGCTATGTAATAGTTATATTCATCTTTCGATATCCCCTCTATTACTTCTTTATTTTTTCTCACAGAAAACCCATCGATACCTTCTCTCTCGAGGGGGCTCAATACTTTTTGTAGATTTTTGCGTACTGAATAGTCACGATATAAACGGATTACATTTTCATCAACCTCAATTAAATCAAATTGACCATTTTCTCCATCTAATTCAAGTCGAACTTTACCATTCTCAAGAATAGTTGCTTTTTTTATTGGCCTTCCACGAAGATGTTTTAGCAAACTGAGCAAAGAGATTCCGCTTCCAGCAATAAATCCTATAAAAGACAATATCTTAATAGAAGGAGCATTTGCACTTTGGAGTTCTAAAAATAATTTAATTTGTTCAGTTAATGTTTGTATTAATTCTAGAGTAATTTGGAATGATCCTTTCTCAAAACTCGATCGAACAACAACTCTTATCTGAGTTTCCGGATCACCAATTACTCTATTTGCATTCTCAATTAAATCACCTAATGCCAAAAGTGCTGGAGCTAGTTCGCGAACATCCATTGTGCCATCAACTGCAGGTCCTTCGTAAGCAATTTCAAATACAGTCTTACTCATCAACTCCTTCCCCCCATTGGTAAGTAGTCTTTTCGCCTCACTCAGTTATAATATTTTTCGACAAATAGTTGTAAATCCCTTCCTGAAGGAAAAATTTTCCGAAAATACCAATTGACATTCGTAAAGTGGTATGATATACTAAAATTGTAAAGGGGAACCACCCCTGGAAAGGAGGTGGGGACCGTGGTAGAAAAAGCAATCGAGATTCTAATCACAGCAACAGTCACAGCAATTATACGCTATATAGTCGCACCAGTAATAATGAAGGCTCTCTCGAAGGCTGGCAACCGTAACCGAGAGAGCCGACCGCGGGACAGGGGTTAATCCCCTTCCCCTCTACACTAATATTTCTCATCTGCTTAAATTATAGCACTTGGAACGATAATCTGCAAGGAGGGACTGGAAATGGACAGAAACCAACTTGTACAATTAATACAGGAAAACATCATGACCACTGGTGAAGTTCTGGAGGAACTAAAAATTAGCAGGGCCGCCCTTTCTAACCTCAAAAACAAGGGTATACTAGTTCCTATTAAGGAAGGAGTCTACTTGAAAGAGGATGTACTAAATAGAAGAAAGCAACAACTAAAGGGCCAGGTAAAATATGTTGAGGGGAATACGTTTTTGCAAATGCTGCAGAAGACGGACCCTGAAATCAAGGAGTTCAGAAAAATTCGTGGTCAAACAATAGATGAAGTGATGGCCCAGTTCAGGGCTCTGGAAGCTGAGGGCTGGGAATTGTTCCATGAACCTCAGTATTTTACAAGCGATAAAAATAATTTCTTCTTTGCTATTGCCATAAAAAAATAACCCACCCTTTCGGGCGGGCGTCACGGAACAATAACTGGTACTGGTATAATCAGTTTCTCTGCTTACCTACCGCCGGCATCTCCGCCGCCTCCTTTTATAGCAGCTTTAGCCAGGCCATAAACCCCGCTGGCGGTTGCAGCTGCAATTATCCCATCCCGGACCGCTGCAATAACATCCCCACCAAAAGCAAAGGCATTGGCAGCATTTAAGCCAGCGCCAATGCCAAGTACAACGAGCCATATCCAGTGTTTCGGAATAGGTACAGTTTGTTTAAGGCTTTCTACAAAACCTACAGTAAGAGCCATTACCAGTTCGATTGGTAGCATGTTACTTCCCTCCTTTTAGCTTTTCTGCCATACGCACAATCAGTGTCCCAGCATATTCCCCCTCGACCAGTCGTCCCTTCCGGGCATGATCAAGCCAGTAGCCAGGACTATTGATTATGCCCTGCGCTTGCAACACCTTAACTGCCTCGGCAAGGTCCTCCTGTTTTGGTGCCGGTGGCTGTCCTCTCCATCGGCCCAGGGCCATTTCTACAAGCGGGAAATGCTGGCCCGGGCAAGCGGTCTGTGCCCAGTATTTGTGTCCATGCACAATGCGGATGGTGGGGATTTGCTGTTTCAACCAGCCGATTAACCATACCCCCGCATTAAATTGTGCGTCTGGCATTATAGTTTGCGTATGCTCGTAATCGCCTTGAAAGCCGATGCTGATTAGCTGCTCGTTATGACCCAAAACGCCGGCCCCAACATTAAACCCCCGGCCCTGATAAATGGTGCCGTCAAAGCCAATCCAGTAATTGTACCCAATGCCATTCCAGCCTCGGGCCTGGTGTGCCCGGTGTACGTCCCAAAAACCCCACTTGGGATTAGCCATGTGGTGCAGGGCAATGCCGATAACCGCCTTCTTGTCCAGCGGCTTTAAGTCGGCCGGGTCCTTCCAATTTATTTGCGGCGTAATAATTTTGTATTCCACCTTAGGCCCCTCCTTTCAAAATAAGCGCCAAAAAAGCGCCGATAACGGCGCCGATGATGGTTTTATATATCCAGCTTTTGTCCTGCTCCAGTATTACCAGCCGCCTCTCCAGCTCCGCTGCTTTGCCCCGGGCGCAGTCCGAACCGCATAAAGGCACTATACTAAGCCTTTCCTCAATTCTCGCAAGCCGCTGGCTCATTTCGTTTAATCTATCCGATATTGCTCTAATATCTGTTTCCGACATCCGCCCGGCCTCCTTCCAAGCAAAATAAAGCCCCAAACAGCTTTACTATTGATTATTGATTTCCATTAAGATTTCTTGCTTTTCCTCTGGCATTAATGCCGGATACTCCATTAATATTTCTTCTGCTGTTTTTCCTTCTTCAGCCATACGTTTATTAATTACCCGCACAAAAATATTGCGTTTCCAGATGGGCATCATAAGGTACCACCCCCTATTAAAGCAGCCAGAGCTGCTTCTAGGTCAGCTATCCGCTGTTCAATAGAGCCATGCCTTTTTAATTCAATACAAGGTATCCCTTTAGAGCGCGGGTCTTCTGGTAATCCTGTAAGTCTTCCCTCCTTATCCCGTGTTAATTCTATAGCGTCATTAGCCACTTTGATAATTTCACACCCAGGATAGAGGTCGACAACAAACTCCTGCTCATCAGTATGGATAGCTATAGTCCTGCCTTCTTTTAGTACTAGTATCAAACTAACCACCTCACTATGTTACGATAATCGCATTTGCATTACCCACCGTATTCGCCGCTGGAGAGAACGTAGATGTTCCTTTATAGCCAGCAGCGTTAATAGAACTACATATCCAAGCGAAATAATCAGAATTAACATTACCAAAAACCGTAGAGGTTGCAGCATAAATAGTTCCACCATTAACTACAGCAATTCCCATGTCCTGATTATTCGTGGCCGTACTGGAACTAGTTATAATGGAACCACCGTGACCTGCCCAAAAGCCACAGGCCGAGTTACCGCTGGCCGTGCTATAACTAGCCCAAATGGCGCCGTTATTGGTCGCCCAGAATCCGTGCTGTCCGTTACCATTGGCCACAGCATTGCTGGCCCAAATGGAGCCGCCCAACTCTGCCGCAAAACCACTACCCGCATTACCACTGACAGGTACACCTGGATATGCAGAAACGATACCTCCGTATCCTGCCCATATGCCGTCAGACCCAAAGCCATTAACGCCAAAATTGCTCCCTAATATGATAAACGCGGGCCCAGGCACGCTCAAATCGCTATTCAACCTACCGACGAGTACCCCTGAATTAGCACTACCATCTCCGACCAAGACAACATTATTCAAAAGCCCTAAAGCAGAATTCGGTCCTACAACTAGCCCCTTACAACCTGTAAACTTCAGTATAGTCTTCAACGCCACTACATTACCGCCACTCAAGGTTGCTGTCGGGAAGGCACTCGCACGGTGGGTATTCTGCACTGTAATTTGATTAGCACTGTCAACACTAATGACTTTCCAAACACCCCTGACAGCGTAATGGTCTCCTGTACCTGTAGTGTCTTTGATGATGACATAGTCCCCCGCTGCAATGCCGCTTGAACTTGCAACAGTGATTGGCACACTCCAGTTACCTGCACTACCTGTAATAGTACCCACGCCAGAGCAGGTAGTAGTAACGGGTGTTGCACCAATAATCTTTATTTGATTACCGCAAGGATGATTGATGATAATTGGTGAAGTGTGGGTATATGTTCCTGCGGCGACTTGGATTGTTACAGTAACATCCGATGGTATCCAGGTATATTTAAGACTGTCCAGTGCTGCTTGGATAGTTGGGTAGTCTGCTGGAACGTTGATTGTTTTGTTTGTTTTTAGCACAGTTTCGGCCAAATGTGCAGCAAGGTCGCTAGCTAGGGCAAAGTCTGGGTCGTGGGCCTCGTTTCCGTGGGTGGTCGGCGTAAAGCTTGCCGGCTTATCCTCTAAATCCCCCCACTTCACGGCGCCCACCTTCTGCCATGCTGTGCCGGTATCCTGATAGATTATTTTGGTGTCAGTAGCAATGTA